>CALFCE010000200.1 GCA_937951215.1 uncultured Granulosicoccaceae bacterium | reverse complement strand
CGTCAACGGGGATGGATCTGATCATGGATGGGGCGGACACTACCTGACCATGGGAGGTGCTGTAGCTGGTGGCCAGCTTTACGGTGATTGGCCCAGCTTTGAAATAGGTGGAGAAGACGACACCGGAGACAAGGGCCGAATCATTCCCAAACTGTCTATCAACCAGTACGGTGCTTCACTGGCTCAATGGATGGGCCTGAGTGCGAGCGATATCAACACGGTGTTCCCCGACCTTGCCAACTTCGGATCTGACTGGCAACAAAACCTGCAGCTATTCGGGTAGAACCGATACTTGAAAATCAGCCACGGCATCGCTCCAGAATGCATCGCTCCGGACAGGCACCCCAGACGTCCTGAATTCACTCTGCCAGCGGGTGCGATAGACACCCACGTCCATGTGTTTGAGGAGCAATACCCGCTGGCAGAAACTCGCGGGTACACCCCGCCAGAATCAACGCTCGCCGATTTACAACACTTGCATCAAATACTGGGTTTCGACCGCGTTGTATTGACTCAGGCATCACCTCACGGCACTGACAATTCTGCCATCTCGGACGCCACCACTGCCTTGAACAAACTCACACCAGGCCGAGCAAAGATGGTGGTTGCGCTGGCTAGTGATGTGACTGAACACGAGATTGCCCGGCTTGATCAACTGGGCGCTTGCGGAGTCAGATTAAATACCGACAACAAAGGTGGTATGCCGATTACGCTGGATAAATTGCCTGAGCTTGAAGCCAAGCTCAAACCGTTTGGCTGGCATATTGAATGGCTGTTCCCTGGTGCAAACATCATTGAACTGCTGCCTGTCTTCGACAAGATGACCATCCCGATGTCCATCGCTCACTTTGCCTACCAACCTGCAGCGGCAGGGATCGAAGCCCCGGGATTTAAAGCCTTGCTTGATCTGGTAAAAAGGGGAAACACCTGGGTAAAAATTTCAGCACCTAACCGCATCAGTGCAACCGATCTGCCCCCCTACGACGATGTAAGACCGATGGCGCAAGCCCTTTGCGATACTGACGACACCAGAATTTTATGGGGCAGCGACTGGCCGCACCCGGATCGATACAACATCAACCCGAATGACGGCGATTTAGTCAATGCCTTGTACGAGTGGGTGCCAGATGAAAAAATTCGCGAAAAAATCCTCTGCAGTAATCCCGAGACTTTCTATCGCTTTTGAAAATACTTCAGTGGCAGCAATCTGACTCACAACCTGATAAGTTCTATGTCATCGAGAATTGCGCCACATGAATCAGAAAGACCCAATTGACTGATCCTCAAACTCGCCTGCCCACTGGTGGTGGCAGTGAACTGGAATTCGCGCAGGGTTAATGTTTCCGCACTGTCAAAGGTCAGTGTGGTTTCAGGCAGAAACGAATCAAATGCAATAGTGACCGAATCAGCCAAATCACAGGCTGGCAAATCACCTCGTCTTTGGTTACCACCCAGATACAAGGACAGCTGATAGTTGCCCGGTTCAATGGCTATTGCACTGGAGGTCAATATTGACGCAGGATCATGCAAGCCAGGCTCTGTCCCATCTAAATCAAGGCAGGCATTGCCAACTGCGCATAAAATTCCAAAATTACCCGACGCGATAAGATCAACAACCCCTTCAACGGTAAAATTAGATAAACCATCGAAATTGACAGTTGTAGCGCCCGCCACTTCCAGGTCACTTTCAAAATCGGCACTAAATATTACCTGGCCGGAAGAGTTGTTGTTATCGATGTTTGTTGCGGAGTTGTTTGAGCTACTGCTACTGTCGCAGCCTGACAACGCCAAGGCACTGAAACAAAGAAGCGCATAGCCAAACAGTCTCTCATAATCGATTTTCATGTTTTTTCGTCCTCGATAAGCGGTTGTTGACTCTAACATCCGAACATACATTAGTTAAGCAGAACAACCCTATTCACCCTGCACCACTCCCTGACTTTCAGCATAAGAGATCGGTGGGTATTTGGCAGGGTTATCAGCACTGCAACACGAGGGAATACACTCCATTTTGTAGTGCGGATTTGCATTGAAAAAGAACGGGATTGAATACCGCGAAACGTCACTGTCGTTATTGTTCGCAAAATGGCGCGTACTCAGGAAACGATCGTTTGTCCATTGCTTTAACAGCTCGCCCGAATTGACAATAAAAGCACCGGGTATCAGCGGTGCATTTATCCAGGCTTTGCGACGCTCACTATAGATTGTCAGGCCCGGCTGATTTTGCGCCAGAATAGTAAAAAAACTGGTATCCACATGCGGGGAAATACCAAACGCGTTTTCCGGATCTCGTTCAACAGCCGGGTAGTGAGTCATGCGCAGTCGATAGAGCGGATTAACAAAGGCCTCATTGAAAAAATCAGCAGGCATATCCAGCGCACGAGCATAGACAGGTAAAAGACGCTTGCCGAGGTTTTCCATTGCCCGCGCATAGGCTTCAACCACCGGACGAAATTCAGGCAGCGTGCTTGAGTCCGGCCATTGGTTCGCATTCATGTCCAGCTCATCATCGATTTTAATAATAAACGCTTCATTCACATTGCCCGTATCGCGCGCGGGCAGTTTGCGGTTTTTCAGGGGTAGATAACCCATGCCACCCACTGGCCAATCGGCACGGTCCATCAGTATCTGCTGTTTCAACTCCAGATCACTGGCATGAAATTGTGTGATTTGCTTGAAGGTTGCCTCCATCTGCGACTCATCGATCCCATGACCGATGATGGAGTGGAACCCAACCTGCTCGCACGCTTCACGCAACTGGGCGGCCACCTGATCAAGGTCAGCCTGACTACCGGATTGAAAATAAGGCGCCAGATCGATTACCGGTATATCACCCTCTGCTGCATCCTGTGGTGCGCTGGTATCCCACTGATCGGACTCTTGACGTAATTGCCGCTCTTTGGCCATAGCGTCAAAAGGCGATGAATTGGCAGAAGTTTGCGTGTTGGAGCTGGTTGAATCAGACATGGTGTTGTAGGCTTACTGGTTTAACCCTTAATTGTATCAAACTGCGCTGCTCACCAACCACCATCCCCGAATGGAAGAGAATCTGAACTCCTCGCTGTCTCTGTTTCAACTACTGAACATGGTAGATGATGCGGTGCGTGTGGCCATGCCTTCCTCCTATTGGGTGCGAGCAGAGCTTCTCAACGTGCACCACAGAGGTTACTACCGCCTCGAACTTTCCAGCTACGAAGATGCCAAGCCGGCCAAGGCAACAGCGATGATTTGGCAGAGTCGCAAGCACATTGTCGAACAATTTGAAAAGGCTGCAGGGACCCGATTGGCTACCGGCCTGAAGATCCTGGTCAGACTGGAAGTCTCTTTCGACGCACAATACGGCTTGAGACTCACCGTGGTTGAATTCGACCCGGCCTTTTCTCTGGGTGATATGGAAGCCCGGCTTAACGCCATACGCACCAGACTGGCCGACCTCGGCGAAATTGATCGCAACCGACTGCTGCCTGAACCCCGTGAATTTACCCGGGTGGCTGTGGTGTCTCCGGACGCAGCAGCAGGGTTGGGGGATTTCAGAACGCAGGCTGATACCCTGCAGCAATTCGGGCTCTGCCAGTTTCACTATTTCCCGGCGCTATTTCAAAGTGAAAAAAATGATGACAGTATCCTGTCGGCATTGCAGCAAGTCGTCAAAGCGCATCAGGAAACACCCTTCGATGCTGTCGTCTTTATTCGTGGTGGTGGCGATAAAGCCGGCTTGTATGAGCTGAACAAAGCCAAAATTGCGCGCGGTGTGTGCCGAATGCCTATCCCGGTATTGGTCGGTGTAGGCCATGAGCGTGACACGACGATACTGGATGAACTTGCACACCGTGCATTTCCAACACCATCATTGGTAGCAACCTATATTGTCAGCACCATTATCGACAATGCCAGAGGGGCTGCGAAAAATACTCTGCAAATTCAAAAGCAAGCAGCGATGTTGCTTGAAGCATCCCGACAGGATTGCAAAAACAGTAATGAACGGTTGATCAGGTTCGCCTTTGATACCGTCAACAGCTCCCGGGAACAAGTGCAGAATGCTCACTTCAGCATAAGAACCAGCCCGCTGGATTTACTGAAGGTGACCAGAAAGGCCATCGAGAACAGGCAAAGATCATTGCAACGAAATGCGGAAAACGCCGTGCATGCGATGCGAGCGTCCATCGTTGCAGAGCAAGTATCACTGATGCAGAACGCCAGTCATAGCCTGGCAACCGCAAAAGAGGACATCAGCCGGGCCCGGACATCATTGATTACATCCAGCCACCAATCGCTGCAATTACAGCATCACACACTGACCCAATTGAAACAGGCAACCACGAACAATACCCGTATGGCATTGCAAGCCGCCCGCCATACCATCGAACAGTTCAATAGCACGATAAAACACCTCGACCCTGAAAATGTTCTGGCACGTGGTTTTGCACTGGTTTTTTCAGACAAAGGCAAACTCGTGTCAAACCGCAAACAAGCATCAAAAGCTGCTGAATTAACGGTCAGATTCCACGACGGTGAAGTTACTGCATCCACGGTCAAACCAGCCCGATCGCCCAAGGAAAAAAACACATGAGCCCGAAAGACGTAGAAGATAAAGTTGAAGACAAAGCATCATCAAGCTCTGCCTATCTGGAGAATTACACCAAGCTAAAAGAAGCTGCAGAATTTCTGGCCAACCAGGAAACCCCGGATGTCGATGCCATCTTGCCGATGGTAGAACAAGGCACCAAAGCCTATGCTGCCTGCCTTGAAAGAATAGAAGCTGTTGAAAAAATGCTGAAAGAACTCGACAACCGCGACGAATAACCGGGGGACAGTATACTAGTTAATACCCAAAAACTTTAAAACCAGGGACAGTATACTCGTTAACCGCTCATCACAGGCCGATCCCGGTTTCAATCATCGGCATCAATGACCTTGAATATCTCTGTAAAATCTCCGTCAGGAAACTGCTCAACACCCTGCTGCCAATACTGCGCCACCTCGCCCAGAATGTTAGCCGGCAAGCCGGCCGCCATCACACTCTCCTGATACAAAGAGATGTCTTTCTGCATCAGGGCCATGCGAAAACCCGCATCGTAGCTTCCAGTCAGAATACGTTTCGGAAACTTGTCGCTAACCGCCATATTCTGCCCGGTCGATACATGCACTACATCCAGCATTGTTTTCATATCCAGCCCGTGGTGCAAGCCAAACCTGACGGCTTCAGAGGTGGCACTCAAGGCAACCCCCGACAAATAGTTATTCAATAATTTTACCGCCTGACCCTGGCCCGGATTCTCACCCACAAAAAACAGGGATTTGGCAAACGCTGACAACAGCGGCTGACACTGATCAAACCAGACCCGACTACCGCTCCACATCACAGTAATGGTGGCATTGACAGCTCCTGCCTTGCCCCCGCTGACCGGTGCATCAATATATTCAAAGGTATCGGATGAGTCAGACTGCGCAATCAACTCCAGTATTTGCTGAGTAGCCGGTATACCGACAGTGGACAGGTTGACAACACAACGTACACGGGAATCCGGCGATTCAAGCAAGCCTTGCACTACCGCCAGTGAGCTAGGTCCATCCGGGACCGACAAAAAAACAACTTCAGATTCAGCAGCCAGGCTACTCAGGGATTCAGCAACGCCCGCCGATGCGGGTACACTGCCCTCACGCAGGTTTATATCAAACACAGCGAGCTGCAGTGAGTGATCACCGCATCGGGATATCAGATTGGCGGCCATCGGCGCTCCCATGTCGCCCAACCCGGCAAAGCCCACGCACTGCTTGTTAGTATTTTCATTTGAAGTCGTCATGTGAGTTCCGTTTTGATTTTCCGACAAGGTTTAATCTTGTGTTTGCCTGCAACTGAAGATTTTATACAAAGCATATCACCCGCTACGGCCCGAGCCGGTATAAATTGTCATTTCGCCAGCCAGGCCAGCGCTCCGAAAATCTAACCCTATGCTGGTAATATTACCGCTACTGACCCGCACCATTCCACACTGGCTCTGCTAAAATTCGACCCGAGTTGGCCACTCCCTGAACCCTGTTCGGTTTGGCCTTAAAGGACCTAAACATCAATCAGGACGATTCTAGCTGTGCCCACCCTAACTGCGCCCACTGAAGATGCTCCCACCCAGGATGCAATTACCCAGGATGCAAACACCCAAGAGGCGATTACCCAAGAGGTAAATACCCCAGAGGCAATTACCGGGAACGAGCCCCTATTAGTACCCTCCGGTAAACAGGCTGAGCTGAGTGACCAGCAATTTATAGATGCCATCTACGACATTGCACTCGATCCCGGAAACCTGAACCAGTTTATCGATCGTCTTGAAGCTGAAGCCGCCGAACTTGACTCTGCGGCTCTGCATTTGGGTCGCGTCGAAACACTGAGCGCTCTTTTTGAATCCCATCTCTCCCGTGCAGAGTCGTTTCTTGACAGGTTTGACAAAAGCGACAACCAAAGCCCATCCGAAAAACTCTTTGCACCTTTTGAATCATCGCCAGCACTGCTCATCAATACCGAACTTCTGATTTCAGCGTGCAACACCAAAGCACAGAACACGTTTGCCGTAACTGCCGGGGACAGCATTGACGAATTACCCGTTATTGCCGAAGACGCTGACAGGCTCTTTACCGTATTGCGTCAACTACAGCGCGACCGAACAGGCAAAGGTGTTCTACTGTCACTGAAATTGCAGGAGTCTGCCAACAAGGGTGACGAATCAGCTCTGTTCCATGCGCACTGGCTCGATATAGATTCACTCGATAGCAAGAAGGTTGCGGGAAGGCATGGCTTTGTACTGCTGGTATCTACCCGATTCAGCTGGCCGCTTGCGCTCGAACAAACCTTGAAAGAAGTCTTTGGATTAACCACAGCCGAACAGGATATAGTCCGTTCGCTGGTAGAAGGACACTCACTAAAATCAATCGCCCACAACAGAGACCGCTCAGTCGGGACAGTGCGTACGCAAGTAAAGTCCGTTCTCGCCAAAACACGCACACACTCGCAATCGGAGCTTATTCTCGTCACGCTCTCTCTTATGCAGATAGTGGCTCAGTCCGCGATTGTGGGTGCCAGTGCATCGGTTGATACTCTGGCTCCCGCCACCTTCAGCTCCATAACCCGACCGGATGGGCGCAATGTGGACTACCTGGTGCAGGGCGATCCGGTGGGCACACCCATTATATTCAGTCATATGGGCTATGGACTGCTGCGCTGGCCACCGGCAGCACTGGATCTGGCAGCCCAATATCATCTCAAGATTATTTCACCAGTACGCCCGGGTTTTGGTAACAGTGATCCGGTTACAAAAGACGCGGATATTCTAAAAACCGTTCGCGAAGATACGCTCGCCATCCTCAATCAACTGGATGTTGATGTCTGTCCCTACGTATCGCAAGGTAATGATCTGATTTTTACAATGGACTTTGCGGCAAATTACCCGCAACAGGTTTCCCATATTATCGGCTTGGGTCCAAGGTTTCCGCTGCAATCAACGATACAGTACCCCGGCATGGGGAAATGGCATCGTTTCCTGTTGTCCACCGCTCGCCATGCACCACATCTGCTCTACTTTACTGCAAAAGCCGCTTTTACTCTGGCGCAGAAAATCGGCCGTGATCAAATGTTCCGCAACGTGCACCGGAGCTCACCAGCAGACCTTGCCGTTCTTGATGACCCAGCTGTTTTCCCAACCCTGCTCGAAAGTTCGACCTTGTCGGTGAGCGACAACCATCACGCGGCGTTTGCCTACGCCAAGGAACTCTTTGCCACTGAAAGTAACTGGTCAGATCTGGTCTCAAGGGTGCGAGAAACACCGGCCTGGTACTGCAGCGGCACACAAGATCCGCTGGGCGATCCCAGTGTAATAGCCGCTTACCGCGAAACCTACCCCTGGCTTGAAATAGAAGTCAGGCAGAATGCCGGGCAATTGCTTTTTTTCCAGCAGTTTGAATACCTCATACCCAAAATCGCGGCCGCAGCCCAGCAAAGCGGGAGTCAGAAACAGAGCCATACCCCATCTGGGGTATAAGCCCATTGAACCAATTTCGGTATTCACACAAGGTGACAGACTACCTATTCTGACCACACCTTAAAAAGAGTTGGAACAGGAAATTGACAGGGAACAGTCCACAGCAGACGGGATGCTGGCAATGATCTATCTGGATTTACTCTCAACCTGGGTGTTCGCCCTGCTGGGGTCTCAACTACTGATGCGTCACCGGCAACCTTGGTTCAAAGTGGTGATGGCCGGTTTTCTGTCCGCAATAGGAGGCGGTACAGCTCGCGAATTGTTGCTTCTCCGAGGCAGCTTTTTCTGGTTGGAAGACCTCAGGTACATAGCAGCCATTCTGCTAGCCCTACTCTGCGCTTACATCATGCATCGAGTGCGCCGCCGGTTTACAAACACTTTCGATATGCTAAATGCCCTCGGTACTTCCACTTTTATTATGGTTGGCATCATGGCCGCAATGGCACAAAATTGTCCGGCTGCTGTCGTGGTCGCCATGGGCGTGTTGACTGGCGTCGGTGGTGGCTTGCTGAGAGATCAAATCCTGCTCGGGCAAAGCTCCTGGTTTTCCAACTACCGTTATATGGGTGTCGTCTTGTTGTCGGCCACTGTCGCGACCTGCCTGCTGTTGGCCGAATTAAATTTGTATCTCACCTTGCTGGTAACGCTGGCTCTGAACATAGGGCAGGATAAATCCGATGACCGGAATCGAACTCGCCTTCGCGCTAATCAGGAAACCGTCAAGCACTACCGACAGGCCTTTTGATACCAGGTTATCGGATAGCTCCGTAAACCCGCTCCGGTAACCAAAGCACCAGCTCGGGATACACCAACACAACCGCAATAACGATAAGTTGTATCAACAGGATAGGTGCGACTCCACGGTAGATATCAAACAAGGTAACGGACGGCGGAGCCGAACCTTTCATAAAAAAAAGCGCAAAACCGAAGGGTGGAGTGATAAACGACGTTTGTAAAATCAATGCAACAACAGCAGCGATCCATAAGAGCGTTGTTTTGCCGGTGTCAACATGATCAACGAACTCCAGCATTCCCAAGGTCGGTATCATCAATGGCAGCGTAATTACGGTAATTTCGATCCAGTCGATAAAGAAACCCAGGACAAAAATAATCCCGAGTATGATCAGCAATAGCGCCCAGGGCCCTGCGTTGATGGAGGAAAGAAGCTGGGCAATGGTGGTATCGCCACCATAGTAGCGAAACGGGTAGGCAAAAACCGCAGCAGCCATGATGATAAAGAAGACCATCGCCGTCAGTCTGGCAGTGGTGGTAAAAAGATCGGCCAACAAGGGAAGTGATAATCGACCATTAAGCACTATCAATAAAAACCCTCCGGCGGCACCCAGTGCACCGGATTGGGATGGTGTGGCCCAGCCGGCAACAATTGTCCCGAGAACAACTACAATCAAACCGACAGGCAGCAACAAGCCTCGAACCCACAACAAAATCCACCCCGCGATTCCACGAGGCTGCCGCTGCGGCCGGTGAGGTTCAAGTAAAGGGTGCCGACTACCGCGCCAAATAAAATAAATCGCATAGAGCCCAATCAACATCGCACCGGGCACGACAGTGGTCATAAACATACTGCCCAGCGGTAGTTTGAATTCCCCGGCCAGGAAAAAAAGCATCACAGCAGGCGGCAAGATTATCCCGACCGTACCAGCCGCCGCCACCGACCCGGATGCCGCAGGCGCAGAATAGCCTCGCTGCAACAACGTAGGCAGCGCGATGAGCGACAAGGTCACGACAGATGCGCCGACAATACCGGCAGCAGGAGCCAGTACGACTCCGATGATCAGCACTGACAGGGCCAGGCCACCAGGCACCTTTTTCAGGAGCAAGCTCAGGCATGTCAACATATCGCCGGCAATGCCTGCTTTTTCGAGTGCAACCCCCATAAAGAGCAACATCACCACTGCCGGATAGAAAAGACTGCCACTCATCGAGGTGTAGAGCTTGGGCGTGATGTTGAACAAGCCTGCAACTGGCATCTCACCCAGTAAAATCCCGATACCGCAAAAAACGATACCAATACCAAACAACACTACTGCCACGGGAATTCCGCTGAACAGCAATAACACCAGCGACCCCAACATCAAAAATGGAAGGAGCTCTATCACTATTTATTCCCCTGTTGTTGCTGTGGAGCTTCAGTCACTCCGCGAACCAGCCTGGCCAGCATCGCCAGCGTAAACAAAGTAATACCGAATGGCACGCTGGAGAGCAACAACCAGCGCAGCGGAGCTCCCAGCGCTGCCGCTGAACGCTCACCATGCTGATAAGCAGATAACACCAGGTCATAGCCATACCAGATCACTATCAGCGTAAAGGGAATGACAAATAAAACTGCCGCAGCCAGTTCGATCCACCATTTGACACGGGCGCTGAACCCGGCGCGGAAAATATCCACTCTGACATGGGCATCCCCGACATAGCCTGTGGCAATGGATAGAAACACAAACAACATAAAAAACTCACTTTCCATTGAGTTGAAAAACGATGACGTGGCCGATTCAAATACATTACGACTGACAATTTCCCAGCAACGTCCAAGCACCAATAATGGCAACAAGACGCAGGCCGCGACTAAACCAACCCGACGTGCGAAGGTCTCAATTCCCAAGGCGACTCGGTGTAGCGATTGCAGCTGGTTGTTGCGGTTTGCACTCATCGGTAGTTATCCAATAATCGAAATTTGCCGGATAGAATGGCGAACTAAAATGACATCAACTGGCTCTGGCAGGCTAGTGCACCCACCGGTAACCGGGAGAATAACAGGTATACTGTCCCCCGGTTTTAACGGGTTGCGTGTTCTGGCAGGGTTCGGCCGTCTTCTTCGAGTTCGTCTTTGTTGGCATAGCCAATAAAGATACCGGGAGGTTCTTTGTTATCGGTCATTTTCTCGATGATGCCAGCGCTGCGGGTTATGCGGTTGTGATGCTGGCGGCTCCATTCAAAATGCAAAGACGCAAGACGCGCAACTTGATCAGCATAAGCCGGATCATCACCGAGATCGACAAGCTCTTGTGGATCATTTTCAAGGTCAAACAGCAGCGGACGCATTTTCTCCACGTGAACATACTTCCAGCGACCATCAAAAATCATCGCAAGACGTGCATCACCCTGATCGACTCCCACCGCGCGTCTCGCATCACGGGTTGAATAGTCATACTCGGAGACACAATAGTCGCGCCAGGCAGGTGTTTCACCGTGCAACAGCGGTAACAGTGATTGCCCCTCGATGATATGTGGTTTCGACTCACCGCCGAGAAAATCAATAAAGGTCGGTGTCAAGTCGATGCCTTCTACCAATGCTTCGCTGACGCTGCCGCGGGTTGCATCAGCCTGGCTGCGCGGATCATAGACAAGTAACGGTACCCGGGCAGAACAGTCATAAAACAAATCCTTCTCACCCATCCAGTGGTCACCCATATTGTCGCCGTGATCCGAACAGAAAACGATCATCGTGTCATCCAGTCGCCCACTTTTTTCAAGATACTCAAATAGCCGCCCCATTTGGTCATCAAGCTCCTTTATCAGCCCCATATAAACCGGAGCCACGATATCTCTTATCTCATCGCGAGAGAAACTTTGACTGACACGCATATCCATCCAGGCCTGCATTAGCGGATGGTCCGTTTGGCGTTCAAGCTCGGTTCGATTGACAGAGGGTAAATCAGCCGCGCCATACATATCGTTATAGGGTGCAGGCACCAGGTAGGGCCAGTGCGGTTTGATATAGCTCAGGTGACAAAGCCAGGGCTGATCCGGGTTCTCTGCACTCTGCTTTTCAATAAACTCTATACCACGGGTTGTTAACCAGGCTGATTCGGAATGCTCTTTGGGCACGCGCGCGGCCAGTGGTGAATTCTCAAGCAACCAGCCCGAACACATTTCTCCGTCAGGGCCGATCGCCGTGTTGGCCCATTCCTCCCACGGATTATCACCATCCATACCATGCTCACGCAGGTATTGATCATAATCCTCAGCATGCCGGCCAGGATAGATGGATGCATTGGTTCCGTCATCTCTGACAAAAACCTCAAACCCGCATTCACTGACAAGGGCACCAATCATACTTTCCGGCTCGATGCCGAGCCGTTTCATCCCCTCATGATCAGGCGTCATGTGCGTTTTCCCGACCAACGAGCACTTGATACCCTGCTCCCGCAGGTGATCACCCAAGGTCGGTTCGCCAACCCGCAACGGAAATCCATTCCACGTGGAGCCATGACTGCGTACATAGCGCCCGGTATAGAAACTCATCCTGCTTGGCCCACAGATAGGAGACTGAACATAGGCTCGATTAAATCTGACGCCTCGACTGGCCAGCCAATCAATATTCGGGGTGTGAATATGCTGGGCGCCATAACAGCTAAGGTAATCAAACCTCAACTGATCTGCCATTATCCAAAGAACATTCATACGGCCGAGGCCTCCTGCCGAGGGGTAACGTCTTTGTTGTTGAAAAAATGCCAGGCGAGCAACGCAAGCGTTGCTAACAAGGCAGGCACATGAAATTCAACAGGCTTGAAAAGGATAAGCAGTGCCAACGCCATTCGCAAAGTAATTTCTATCGATGACAATGCCTTTCGATCAAAAGCCGCTAAGGCACTGGCCAGAAGGTACAAGGCCAGAATCAATCTGAACAGTAACCAGAAAAGCGCTGCCAGATGGATCTCGCCGTCATAGCCAGGCAGATACTGGGCAGCAGCAGCCATCGAGCCTGGTTCAAGTACTGCCGCCTCAATTAATAACAGTTCCGGATACATGGCGAAAACAAAAGGAATCACAAACATCACAATGCCGGATCGGACGGCAGAGAATGCAGTCGCCATCGGTTCAGCCTTGGTAATGGTCGCTGCAGTGAAAGCTGCTATCGCAAC
>CALFCE010000199.1 GCA_937951215.1 uncultured Granulosicoccaceae bacterium | reverse complement strand
CATGCATCCCATCTGAGTTAGTGGAATAAACCCTTCTTCAAGACAGCAGATAGCTGTCGCATTTTGCGAATGGGTATGCAGTACGCATTGCAAATCCGGTCTGGCTGCATGAATCGCTGAATGTATTGTGTAGCCAGCCTGATTAACAGGGTAGGGGTTATCGTCAAGCTTATTGCCCTTGATATCAATTTTCACCAGATTGGCTGGTGTGATCTCGTCATAGGCGTGCCCGAAGGGATTGATCAATAGTTCTTCAGTATCGGGTATGCGTGCTGTTATGTGATTGTAAACCTGTGATGTCCAGCCATAGTGATGAACCAGTCTATAGGCGGCGGCCAAGTCAACACGCGTGGTCCATTCCTGCTCGCTGATATTGCCCAGCCAGTCGGGTTTGCTCCCGAAGCCGGCTTGTTGATTTTGATGGCTGCTTATTGTCGACCCAGCTGTTGACATAACCTTGCTTCCTCTTGGATTAAGTGAGGCCCGGAGATGACCCATGCCAGAGATCACCCCTGCAAGAGATCACCCCTGCCATAGATCAACTAAGGATGACCGGTTGGAATAAATCCCGGCTTTTCCGGCTTACACATGATCTTTATCGCACACTCTGTCATGTGACATATACTAGATGCACGTGCCACAGGATACCAGCCCAGGGAACGTGGAGGTAGTTTCCGGCTTGGATCCCTGAATGTATGCCCTTGTCAATGTTACCTGATTGGAATTGATAGAGAGTTCGACACTATGAAAATAGCGATATTGGGTGCAGGAGCTGTGGGATCCTGGATTGGTGGAAGCTTGGCTTTGGCGGGCGGTGACGTCACCTTGTTGACCACCAATCGTCCGCATATCGATGCGATTTCATCACAGGGGCTGGTGTTACTGAATCAATCAGAAAACAGGAAGGTGCAGATTGTTGCGATGACACCCGAGCACTATAGCGAACAGGCTGATGTGTTTATCGTATTGTGCAAGTCGTATCAAACCCCCGCGGCTCTGGCCAGCATCGAGCATTGTCTGACTGTAGATAGCTGTCTGCTTAGTTTGCAGAACGGGGTTGGACATGAAAAAGTTCTGGAAAACACCGTGCCTGCCGGGAACGTGATGATCGGCAACACATTGATGCCGGTAGCCAGGGATCAGCCTGGCGTTGTTTCTCTGAAAGGTGAAGGCCCAACCTACTTTAATCTGGCAGCCCCTGAGCTTGCCTCCGACGCCGTAATTGCATTGCGCGATGCGCTTTGCAGTCAGATGCAAAGCGCAGGCCTGGACGCACAGGTCGATGCAGACATATTGACCAGGATCTGGCACAAGGTGGCCTTCAACGCCGGAATGAATGCTGTTTGCGCAGCAGCCCGATGTAATAACGGAGGGCTTGCTTTACACAAGCCGGGAGAAGAACTCGTGCGTCTGGCGGCAGAAGAAGCACTAGCGGTCGCAGCTGCAAAGGGTGTGACTGTAGATATTGAGGTTGTGTTTTCAATGATAGAGTTTGCGGTTGCGCATCATGCACAGCATAAAGCCTCTATGGTTCAGGATTTGTTGGCTGCCCGTAAAACAGAAATAGACGCCATAAATGGTGAAATCGTGCTTCAGGGTGAACAGTTGGGAGTTGCGACACCGGTGAATCAGGTATTGCATACGGTGGTTAAGCTGGCTGAAACAGCGGTGGAGTGATTTTGTAAAAATCAACTGACTCGATGTCAAAAGCACTTTAAAAAACCGCGATTCAGCTGGGGCCGACGCCGGCAACCCATGCCGGTCATTAGCCAATCAATAAATTCGTTCCTTCATTTGTCTTGATGTTGCGGACAAATCACTTTCATTGTGATGAGTATATAGCTGCCCGGCCCGGTTCAGTGATCGCTCTGCATTTTTCATATGATCATTCGAGGTATACAGCAAAGCCAGTACACCTGTTTGCCTGCGGTGCATTGCGCGTCGGGATACGCCTTGCAATGAGTTTTGGGATTTGAGCCTGAACTGCCACGCGCGAACAGGATCACCCGCATGGATAAAATGGTGGTAGAGCTGCTGATAGTCGTTAGCTCTGCTGATTTGTTTGACGCTGTGTTGGTATTCTTGATGTAACTCAAGGCTTTGACGCTGCAGCTCCGCTGATGTCGCTGAATCCAAGCCATCTTGTTGCAGTTGGCGCAGCATGGCTTCGGATTCCAGTACCCGGCCGGAAGACGCGTGCAGTTTTACAATCTCTATTCCGGCTTGTTGCGCTTCGAAAATCTGACCATGTTTCTGATAGCCTTTGTAAAGACTTTGATAGGCTCCAGCGGCTGCACCAAACCTGTCGAGCGCAAGATTTTCGTCAATAACATGGTTCAACTCGTCGATGGCCTCATGAAAATATCCCTTGGCAATTTTCCACCCGGCAAGCTGCGCTGTATCGTAGGCGTGAGCTGCACGTCTTGCCCGTTCGCGTTTTTGCAGATTGATTTCCGCCCGCAGCATTTCCACATTGGCAATGCCCATCGTATCGTTGATTTCTTCAAAAACTGACAACGCTTCTTCCAGATACACATTGGCAGAATCAAGGTCGAGTTGACGCAGGGCGTTAGCCCCCAACAGTGTCATGCTGTCAGCCAGCAAGTGTTCATCCTGAGCTGCAACGGCATCGCTGGCTTGCAATAGTAACTCGTCATCAATCTGCTCGAGGCTGCTCTCGGGCCAGCGTGCTTGCAGTCGTGCTTCAATAGTGTTGGGTAGGCTTTCCGACAAGTTTGTCGGGATCTCGTTAAGCTGCGGGGAGATCGATTCAGTTTGCGGGTTGCGTGCAGTGATACTCGTGGTATTAGCTGGCAATGAAACTTTCTCGGACTGCAGTGATGATTTCCACTGCAAGGCCGCGATAATGACAAAAGCGGCAACTACGGCCAGGCTTGACTCAGCAAAGCTCGACAGTTTTTTACGGCTTGTTTCATCCGTCAGCCGAGTTGCGTGCGAATTGTGAGTGGCGGATTGCGTTGCACGGCTGTTGATCTGATCATGTTGAAGCTTTTTCATAACAAGCTGCTCCGTCGCTTTTGTCGAACAGTTATACCCCATTTCCAGCATTAATTCAGCATGGCAGTGCGATAAACCAACGTTAGTACCGTTTGAGAACAGGTGTTGCCACAGATTTTTGCCTGACTTGGCGATATAATGTTAGCAATTCAAACAGATAAAGAGACGGACGACCATCCAACATGGAAGGTGATTCTACGGTATCCAATACGCAGCGTGTGGCTGACGATCTGCGGCAACGTATCATCCGCGGGAAATTCGCGCCGGGTGAGAGATTGAAAGTTGAGTCTCTGAAAACCTTGCTTGATACCGGTGCTTCTCCCATTCGTGAAGCGCTCAGTTTGTTAACGTCGGATCAGTTGGTTGAGCGTATTGATCAGCGTGGTTTTCGTGTCGCTGCCGCCAGTGCCGTTCACTTCCGGGAAATTCTTGCCCTGCGATGCCAGCTGGATGTTCTGGCGTTAAAAAACAGTATCGACAATGCCACGATGCAGTGGGAAGAGAAATTGGTGTTAACCCATCACCGCCTGGCGCGAGCCGACCGACAACAAATTGATGAATGGGAAACACTGCACAAGCATTTTCATGCCAGTTTGTTGAGCGCCTGTGATTCGCCCATTCTGTTACGTTTTTGCGATCAGTTGTACGATTTGAACATTCGCTACCGTTTTCTGGCCATAAAGTCGGCCAACTATGAAAAACGGGATGTAACCCGGGAACACAACGATATTCTTCAAGCGGTTATCGA
>CALFCE010000198.1 GCA_937951215.1 uncultured Granulosicoccaceae bacterium | reverse complement strand
GTCATGGTTTTAATAGCTTCATCAACTGCCTCGGGATCGTCAAGCGTTTTGCCTTCGGCGATTAATCTGTGCTCCGGCGCATTGTAGCCTTCGGTATAGAGCAGTGTGTGAGCCATATCAGCTTGAAAACCAATAACACCGGGCCGGTCGACGGCTTCGAGCGTATCTAGCATGTCTTTCCAGGAGTGCATGCCACCCCAGCAGATCTCACCCTCAGCCGCCAGCCGCTCGCCATGATCAGAGGCGATATCGCAAGCTTCACGGAAAGTTTCTGCAATCTTCCTGGTGTTGGCTGCCGGGTCTTTTGCCCAGTCGCTGGGTGAGCAGGAGGAATCGATGCGAATCACATCGCCGGAGCGAACACCAAGCTCTTTGAGTTTGCCGGCAATGCGGCATGACTTTCTGACTGCTTCTATAAAGGCTTTGCGCTCTGCCGCGCTGCCCATGGCTGAGCCACCACCTGTGGGTTCCCAAACGGGGGCAATACAAGTGCCGATGGCAAGTCCGCGTGATTGCACCTTGTCAGCCAGCTCCTGTATGGCCTGGTCGCTGGCGTCGATCGGTGTGTGAGGTTCGGAAAGGAAAATGTCTACACCATCAAAGCCGGTGTCGCCAACTTTGGTGTTGGCTGTCAGGTCGAGCATGGTGTCCAGATCGATAGGGGGTTCGGAATCTGGTCCCTTGCCAACAAGGCCAGGCCACATCGCGTTATGCAGTTTGGGAAAGTCCGGTTGTTCTGCCATAGTCAGTTTTCTCCGTTACTGATATATTAGTTAGTAATATCAGAAACAGAATACCGGGTCCAGTGTGATTGTGATCGACGAAGTATTATGTTGTTAAAATGCCGAGGCCGAGCATGCATGTTTTTCAGGTTAATTCGACATGACATCTCCGTTGCAGAGTATCAGACTTAATCGTCAGGTTTCACTGAGCGAGCAGGTCTATGTCGCGCTGCGCAGATCCATACTGACAGGGGTGATCAAGCCTGGTGAGCGTATTGATGAAAAAGCCATTGCCACCAGCCTTGATATTTCCCGTACACCGGTGCGGGAAGCGATAAAGCGTCTGAGTGATGAGCTGTTGGTGACGGTTGTCGCGCAATCAGCAACCAGAGCTTCGCAGCTGCAGGCTGCAACGATTCGCGAAGCCTATCTGATCCGTCGTGCGCTTGAAATGGAAAGTGCCATGCAGGCAGCTCAGATAATGACGCCCCAGCAGGGCGAAAAGCTTAATCGAATTCTCGATCGGCAGTCGCTGGCGCTCAAACACAAGCAGCATGCCGAGGCGATTGATATCGATGATGAGTTTCACCGCTACATCGCCGGTATCAGTGATCTGCACCGACTATGGCGAGTGATTGAAGTGTCCAAGGCGCAGCTTGATCGGTGCCGGCATCTGGTGGCACCGCGGGTCGGTCAGGGTGAAAAAACCATCGAGCAACACCAGCAGATAATGCTTGCACTGCAGAGTAATAATCCGGATGCGGCCAAAGCAGCAATGCAATCTCACCTGGATTTCGCTTATGAAAGTGCGGCTGTGCTTTTAGAACAAAGCGAGCTTGAATTCCCGGAACAACCGAAGCTTGGTGGTCGGGCTGGTGGCCGGTCCAGTGATCGATCCAGTGACCCAGCCAGTAATCCAGCCAGTAATCCAGCGAGTGCCCGCCTGAAGAGTGGAGCGTCTAAAAAAGCCAAGTCTGGCGAATCCCGATAATCTTTGTTTTCGGTCAGGAATCACTTGGTCACCGCCTCGCGACGACCGCAGCCTGTGTTGGAATGTGACAGGTTTTCAGTATACTGGCCACAATCTGGCGTCAAGCAGAGCCATCAGTCTATGGAGATAAGCTATGAAATCGATTAAAGGGCCAGCCTTGTTTCTGGCGCAGTTTGCCGGCGACGAGGCACCGTTTAATTCCTGGGACAGCATTACGCGTTGGGCTGCTGAATGTGGCTACGAGGGCGTGCAGGTGCCGAGCTGGGATGCCCGTTTGATCGATCTTGAGAAAGCGGCAAACTCGAAAGACTATTGCGATGAGTTCAAGGGGATCGCCAAGGCCAACGGCATAGAAGTCACCGAACTGTCCACGCACCTGCAGGGGCAACTGGTTGCAGTGCATCCGGCCTATGACGAGGCTTTTGATGGATTTGCAGCTCCGGAAGTGCGTGGCAACCCGGTTGCTCGACAGGCATGGGCTGTCAAGCAGGTAGAGATGGCTTTGCAGGCATCAAAGAATATGGGTATATCCGGTCATGCAACCTTTTCCGGAGCATTGGCATGGCCTTATGTCTACCCGTGGCCACAACGACCTGCCGGTCTGGTCGAAACTGCATTTGACGAGTTGGCAAATCGCTGGCGGCCGTTGATGGATATGGCGGAAGACTGTGGTGTTGATATTTGTTATGAAATTCATCCAGGTGAAGATTTGCACGATGGTGTTACCTTCGAAATGTTTCTGCAGAGGCTGGATAATCACCCTCGTTGCAATATGTTGTACGACCCGTCCCACTACTGCCTGCAAGCGCTGGATTACCTCGACAATATTGATATCTATCACGAGCGGATAAAAATGTTCCATGTCAAAGACGCCGAATTCAATCCGACTGGTCGTCAGGGTGTTTACTCGGGTTATCAGTCCTGGGTGGATCGGGCAGGTCGTTTCAGAAGCCTCGGAGACGGACAGATCGATTTTGTTGGCATTTTTTCAAAACTGTCGGCCTATGACTTTGATGGTTGGGCTGTGGTTGAATGGGAATGTTGTCTTAAACATCCTGAGGATGGTGCGCGTGAGGGTGCACAGTTCGTACGTGACCACATGATCCGGGTAACCGAAACAGCATTTGACGATTTTGCCGACGGTGGCACTGATCAAGCGGCAAACCGACGCATGCTCGGTATCGACAGTTAGTACGGGCCCGGTTAACGAGGCTTTTGTGTTGCAATGGTGAGGCTATTCAAGAGGGGCAAGGAAATTGGCGAGTGAAACAAGCAGTGATATGCGCGATGACAGGATTCGGCTGGGTATGGTCGGTGGTGGGCGCGATGCGTTTATTGGTGGCGTTCATCGAATTGCATCGCGTATCGATGATCATTACGAGTTAATAGCCGGAGCATTTTCTTCAACAGAAGAAAAATCACTGGCGTCGGCACGTGATCTCGGCATTGCCAATGATCGAGCCTACGGCAGCTTTAAAGAGATGGCTCAGCGTGAGGCACGATTGAAAAACGGCATTGAAGCGGTATCAATTGTCACTCCCAATCATCTGCATTACCCGATTGCTCGCGAGTTTCTCAAGCGGGGTATACACGTCATCTGTGACAAGCCACTGACATCAACATTGGCTGACGCGAAAAAACTCAAGAAGGTGGCTGACGATTCTGATGCGCTTTTCATCCTGACTCATAACTACACAGGTTACCCGATGATCCGTCATGCGCGGGCGATGATAGAAGCCGGTGAGTTGGGCGACATACGTGTTGTGCAGGCAGAATATCCGCAAGACTGGTTATCAGAAGATATTGAAACCTCAGGTCAGAAACAGGCCAGTTGGCGTACGGATCCCGAACAAACCGGCGCTGGTGGTTCTACAGGAGATATCGGCACACATGCCTTTAATCTGGCGTGTTTTGTATCCGGTTTGTCACTGCAGTCATTGTGTGCTGATCTTGATGCTTTTGTCGACGGCCGCAGAGTTGATGACAACGCTCATGTGTTGCTGCGCTTCCATGGTGGTGCCAAAGGCATGTTGTGGGCAAGCCAGGTGGCTCCGGGAAATGAGAATGCGTTGGCGTTGCGAGTCTATGGCAGTAAAGGCGGTATCGAGTGGAAGCAGGAAGATCCAAACTACCTTTGGTACACCGAGCTTGGCAAACCGAAACAGCTGATTACCCGCTCCGGAGCGGCTGCAGGTGAACAGGCAGCCAGAGTGAGTCGGGTACCGCCCGGCCATCCCGAGGGATATCTTGAGGGCTTTGCAACTATTTATACCGAAGCAGCGCTGGCCATCAATGCTGTTAAACAGGGTCGTGAGGTTCCATCCGATGTGGTTTACCCGACCATAGACGACGGTGTTGCAGGAGTGCGTTTTGTGGATGCCTGTGTGACGTCATCCAAGAAAGGTGGAAACTGGGTAAAATTTGAGTAACTTGTTTCGCAAGAATCTTTTTCCCGA
>CALFCE010000197.1 GCA_937951215.1 uncultured Granulosicoccaceae bacterium | reverse complement strand
TGACGCTGACCTTGCGACATATTACAGTGTATATCCGCTTTAGGAAAACCGGGCGCGGTGGTGACACCCCTGTACGCACTGGGGGCACCCGGTTTAAGATGGTTCCATGCAAGATATCAAGACGGTTCAACCCGACGCCCTTCACCGAGGGCACATTGGCCTGCAAAATTGGCGTGATTTTCCCAACACGCGCTGGGCATTTCAGCATGTCAGGGAACTGGTTCCTACCGCCACCATCAAGGCCGGGGGGCCGGTACCAGCTCTGCCCTCATCCGTCCGCACGAATACCTCATCAGCAGTAAATCAGGCAATCGATTCTAGCGCTGTAGCATCGCCGGGCGGCATGCTGGACAACTGCCAGTTCAAGGATGCGGAGGGGCATCAGCACCCACTCCATAGTTGGTTGAAAAAGTTCGAAGCTGACGCTTTGCTGGTGCTGCACCGGGGTGAAATTGCCTGCGAATGGTATGCCGCACACTACAACAGACACGCGCCGCATCTGGTTTTTTCCATCAGTAAATCCATCACATCGCTGCTGGCTGGCATATTGATTGAAGAGGGTATGCTGCAAAGAGATCGCTCACCCCGGGACTATCTGGGTGAACTCGATGACTTCTGGCCAGCCGGCTTTTCGGCGGAAAGCTGGGCTTATGGTGATTGCACGATCCAGCATCTGCTGGACATGAGCGTTTCGCACCAGTTTGAAGAATCCTATCTTGATAAAACCGGCCTGTTCAATGAATATCGCATGGCGATGCTGTGGGCACCATCAGAACCAGCCGACCCGAAACGAACAATGAAACGTTTTTTGTGTTCTCTCGTCAGGGGTTCTGAGGAACATGGAGAACGGTTCACCTACCGCTCACCGAACACGGATCTGCTGGGATGGATAATCGAGTCGGTAACCGGTAAACCTTTGGCGCAGTTATTTTCAGAGCGATTGTGGCAACCCATGCAAGCGGAGGCGGACGCCGACATAACGTTGGATGCAATCGGCACCGCCAGGGCCGCCGGGGGCATCAGCCTGCTCGCCACCGACCTTGCACGGATAGCGGAGCTGTTTCGAAACCGTGGTCGTGTCGGCACACAACAGGTGGTACCCGCAGCATGGATAGATGATTGCAGCCACGGAGGCAACAAACTTGCATGGCAGCATGGTGATTTCTCGGAGCTATTGGACAATGGCTCGTATCGTAATCAGTGGTACCAGACCGGCTACGACAGTCAGGCTGTTTTTGGCATCGGTATCCATGGCCAGTATATTTACATTGACCCGGCACACGAGGTCAGTATCGTGCAATTTTCGTCTCATAAAGATCCGCTTGATTTACCCCGTGATCAGGCCAACCTCGAATTCTTTCGAGAAGTGGTCAAGCGGGTTTCCGGCCCTTCGTGACAATCCCCCTTTGCCGATCTGTTGATTACGATGAGCCTGTTTGAAAATCTGACTGTGGTCCGTACAGATCGGGAGCTCGAATGCCCGATACTGGATGCCTCTCTGCGTAACGGTGGCGCAAATTTGATCCTGCTTGAAGATGGCATCAGCGACGCTGACTTGATCGAGGCCGTGCAGGACGCTGATATTTTGCTGATGTGCTACACCCCCATCACCCGAAGGGTTATCGAATCGGCATCGCGACTGCGCGGGATCGTCAAATACGGTGTCGGCATTGATGCCATCGATATCAAAGCAGCTATTGATCACAATGTGAGCATCGCCAATATCCCCGAATACGGTGAAAATACGGTGGCCGAGGGAGCCTTCAGCCTGTTGCTGAGCTTGTCCAAGCGATTAATACCCCTGCACCAGGCGATGCAGGATCAAGGATGGTTATGGCCAAATGCGAATTGGCTGGCCAATGATATTGCAGGCAAAACGCTGGGCATTGTCGGGGCAGGTAAAATCGGCCGGGCGCTGGCCCGTATGGCGGGTCCCGGATTCGGAGCACGAGTGCTGGCCTATGATCCGGGTGTCAATGGCGGCGAATTGCAGGGTCTTGGTATTGAAAAAGTCGATGACCTGCACCAGATGCTGGCTCAGTGTGATTTTGTATCGATGCACGCTGTGTTGAATGAATCATCCAGCTCAGTCATCGGTGAGGCCGAATTTGCGGCTATGAAAGACGGTGTGATTTTTATTAACGTCGCTCGTGGTGCCCTTGTCGACGAACAAGCGCTGCTGCAAGCTCTGAACAATGGCAAGGTAGGCGCGGCCGGGCTGGATGTGTTTAGACAAGAACCTGTGCATCGGGACGGGCACCCGTTAAGCAGCCTCTACGGGCGCGACAACGTGATACTCACTCCACACCTGACATTTTACACTGCCGAGGCAATGCAACGACTGGAAACTGAAACTCTGGAACGCTGTGCTGAACTTGCCACAGGTCAGGCCCTGTTGGTTAAATCCAGCGATCCCCGATTGCGACAACAAACGAATGGGGTGCGATTTGCCCCAACTTGATAAAACCAAAGTGGATATAACCCGAGTGTTGGTAAAACCCGCGTTGTCAGGCAACCAGCCGCAGCTCCATTCCTTGTAATTTGCTGGCAGCCTCTGCATCCAGACAGAGGTGACAATCGGGATGAGTCTGTAACAGAGAAGCCGGCCAAAGAGTGGATATATCACCCTGTACCATTTGCTCAACCGCCTGAGCTTTACGCTGACCGGTCGCAGTGCACACCAGGAAATCACTTTTCAACATTTGTTGCAGACTCATGCTGATAGCCTGGACAGGCACACTATCGAGGTTATCAAACAAGCCCTGATTGACCTGCTGCTGTCTGCTTTTCTGCTGCAGATCCACCACTATATAGGGCTGCATGGTTGCCAGATTTGAGTCTGGTTCATTAAATGCCAGGTGGCCGTTTTCTCCCACCCCTGCCAGACACACATCAACGCGCTCGCCGGCCAGCATTTGGGATAGTCGCTGACATTCCTGCAGCGGATTCTCTTCACTGGCGATAAGATTGACTTCGGCAAATGGCCCGGCCTGATCCAGGAATCGAGTGCGCAGGTAATGTGAAAAAGCAGCGGGGTGATACGGTGGCAAACCGATATATTCATCCAGTTGATAGAGAGTGACACGACGCCAGTCGATGGCGGCTTCCAGCAGCTCCGCATACACTTCATATTGGCTTACACCTGTCGCCAGAACCACCGTGGCACAGTTATGGATTTCGAGCGCCAGCTGGATGTTGGCCGCGGCCAGTTTTCCAGCATTTCGCGCAGCCTCACCGGCATTGTCCATTAAGGTGATTTCCATACTTGAACTCCTGTCAAAGCGGCTTCTGGTACCATGCAGAGTGCAAGAGCATTGCCAATTGCCCTGACCCGTCGAATCAGTAATTGCGAACTCACCGGCCCTTACTGCCAAGGTCATGAATTGATGAATCTATTCCCGAAAGTGCTCGTACTGATGATTGTTTTGGAATGTGATCTACAGCACACAGAAAACACGTCAAAATTTGGGCAAGGGTCGCCGACGATGGGCGTCAAACAAACTGTAATCACTGTCAAACCTGAGACTACCCCTCCTTAAACAACATGAACACTCTAAACGAAGCGATCAGTATCGATGATATCAGGGCTGCAGCCTCCCGTCTGGAAGGGGTCGCAGCCACTACTCCACTGCTGGAAAACAGCGCGGTCAATCAATTCGCCGGGCGTCGGGTTCTGGTTAAAGCCGAATGTTTGCAACGCACCGGTTCCTTCAAATTTCGAGGTGCCTGGTCTGCGATATCAGCACTGGATGCCAAACAGCAAAAGCGTG
>CALFCE010000196.1 GCA_937951215.1 uncultured Granulosicoccaceae bacterium | reverse complement strand
CATGGCTACTCCTGAAAACCGGGAACAAACATTGGGGAAACACGAACCACAAGTAACGGCTTCTTACTAAGAGTGGGACGCTGGCTGGCCGACAAAGTTCAGCCTTGTACAGGGAAGTGTGCCCAAGCGCGAGGCAGCAGGCTTACGGCCGGTCAGGAAGTACCTCTCTTACCGTGGCCTGGAAACAGGATAATAAGCCCAAGGTTCGCCCTTTTGCATGCGAGTCAATACAGTTTCCCGGAAGAATTTTCTGGGAAGAATTTTCCGGGAAGGGTTTTGCTGGAAGCTTTTTCAGGCGGGCTTGGCAACCAGACTAAACATGGATTTTTCAAACCACTCAAGGATCTTGCCCATCCAGGTATAGGCCAAAGCCCAGGCCAGCAAGACACCGCAGGTATTGGCAATCATGTCGAGCACTTCAAAACGACGGCTGGGCGTCAATCCTTGCAAATATTCAATACCAATCCCCATCAGCACAAACACCACGACAAACACCAGCCGCGCGAGATCGTGCCTGAAGATCTGGGCAAACCAACTCATCAAACAGGCATAAACAGCCACATGCATGAGTTTGTCATTCAACATCAATGAGCGTACCGGGGCCGGTACCGAGATCAGTGACATCACACAGATGCCGAACACCAACATCAGACCGAGCCAGATCCAGAGTCGGGCAAGACGCAAATGGGTGACACCCATTGCCCCTTTAGGCGAGAAATCAAATTTCATGGGACGCTCCATCGCAAGACGTGGCCCACAAAGCCTGCAACAGAGGGCATGCACCAAGTGCTGTGGCCGAGGTCCGTAATTGAGAACAATGACTGAGGGTAAGCGCACAGACAGACTCCGCACGCAATGCGATGGTTTTCATGTTTTGCCCAATGTTATTTTTATTATGTCTGGGTTGTTCCTGTGACAAGTAGCGGTCGCTGGACATGGCATCTTTACTGCGGTTTTACAGAAGTACAATTATGTACACCACAGCTGTGAGAATCAACGCAAGAACCAGATGACCGAGGCCCGAAACCATTAAAATATGGAAGGTACCCAGTTTGCGCAGATACGCGAAACCCATCACAAAAAGACTGTACAGCGCGATGCCACCACCCACGCTATTGGCGACATTAATCGCCTCTATCGACCAATTTACCTTGTCCCGGCCTTCCAGAATCAAGCCGGTCAGGGCGTAAACCATATAAAAACCGCTCATCACGACCGGTACAATCAACAATACGAATTGAAGAACCGGATGTACTTTGGGCTTTGACACGGAACGCCTCCAGGCTGACAACTTTTAAAAAGACGGGATGGCGCCTAGTCTAATGCCCTTTGACTATCATGGCGACGACTATCATGGCGACAGTCAGAAACCAGGGATCTTTTGTTGATCAACATTGTCGAAAAACAGTGTCGATCTTTTTCATCTTACATGACATCAGGAATCACCATGCACAAACTACAAGGCCTCGGCTTTAACGGCCAGAAACGGACCGATCCGACATCCCTCTCGACTCCGGGTACTGCGTTGATCATGCGTCAACTACGAGCCGGTTTGTACTCCTTGCTGCTAATCTGCCTGTCTCTGCCGACACTGTTGCTGGCCGGTGAAGCAGATGTAGTGGATGTAAAAATACGCGCTGTCGGTGACAGAGAATTCAGGATAGATGTGACGGTCAAGCATGCCGATGCTGGCTGGGACCACTATGCGAACCGTTGGGAAGTGCTTTCAGTTGACGGCGAAATTCTTGGCACGCGAGTACTGGCTCACCCTCATGACAACGAACAGCCCTTCACACGCAGCCTGGTATTGAATATTCCTGCCGAACATACCCATGTTGTGTTGCGGGCAGGGGATTCTGTACATGACACAGGTGGGGCCGAGATGAAGATTGAAGTGCCATCCAGTTAATCAGAGACGATATGCTTGATTGGGCTTATGGCTTCTGAATAGCCACATCGCTTGAAAGCAGAGAGCTGGTTTAAAGCCGGTGCGATTGGTCTTCCAGCAAAAAGCCACGCAGCGTGATATCCAGACCACGGCTAAAACCGGCCACGGCAAAACGCTCGCCCATGGCACCCGGCAAGGTTAACGATTTAACTTGATCGGCGACCAGCAGTGACTGTGCTGAAACAGTACCGGCTTGGCCCTCCGAGGCCGCATCGCCGATCGCATCACCTGCGGCAGCTCTACTGGCAAATTCCAACAAGTCATTGGCCCGCAGGAAGGCTGACTGAGAGGTGTAGCCTTCCAATTCAAGACCGCACTCTATAGCGGTCTCAACCACCAGCGTGAAGTCGACATGGGCCGTCACATCCTGTGCACCTGGCAGCCAAAGCGGATCAGAGTGCGCGTGCTGCTGGTAGTAACACATCAAGGTTCCGGCATCACGCTCGGGCAGGTAGTACTCCCGGCGCGTATAACCATAGTCAATCAACAACAATGCACCACGCTCGAGCATCCCGGAAACCGAACGGATCCAACCTGGCACCTCCAGACTGACTTCAGAGCGATACCCGTCAGCCAAGGAGATGCCCGGGGAACGCTGAATGCTGGCAACAGCCTCCCTAACCGATGCTGATGCGGGATAAAACCCCGAGGTCAAAACACCGTCTTTCAAGCCGACCCCGACTTGCAGCACATCACTGCCCTGCAAACTAAAGATCTCAACCGGCATCGCATCCAGTACCTCATTGGCCAGCACCACTCCGCTGAAACTCGCTGGCAGGCGCTCAAGCCAGCTAACCCGGCCTGACACTTCTTCGGGTAACAGTGACAACAGCGCCTGCTGTCGTTCACGCAATTCGGAACTCGGTTCAAGAATGTAATAACGATCAGGCAAGCAATGGCTGTTGGCGAGCGTCGTTAGCACCGCTCGCGCAAGCTTGCCGGTTCCTGCTCCAAATTCCAGTATCGACCGCTCGGGATTTTCAGCAGAAGAATCACCTGACAACCCCCTATTTACATGAGCAGCCGGTTCCTGCAGGCTTTCAAGTACTTGCTGACATTGTCTGGCAATACAGTTGCCAAACAGATCACTGGTCTCAGGTGCGGTGGTGAAATCTCCACCGACACCAAATTTCTGATTGCCGCTGACGTAATAACCAAATCCGGGTTCGTAAAGAACACTGCGCATATAGTCAGCAAAGGACAACCAACCTTGATCGGCAATCCGCCGGGCAAGAAGCTCTGTCAAGCCATCACTGTGCTCGCGCTGCGCCGCCGATGGTGCAGGCAGTGCGCCCGAGGATGGTTGAGCGTTGGTGGATTGACCGAGAGACATAGATGCTGGTTGCGCTGGATGCGAGGGTGAAGCGAGGTCGACTTACCGTTTCAGCAATTATACAGATCTTGCCATACAGATTTTGCTTCGGACCGGAATGGCTATCCGGGCCACCCTCCGGCCTCGCCGGCGGAAAGCCTGTGCAGATTGTCAAACTGCTCCTGTGAATGCTGTTGCAGCTGGCTCAGCACCTCAAGCAGATTCTCTCCACAAGCCGGATGATGTCCAGCCGGCATCAGGTCAAGCAGGGGCATCAACACAAAGGCATGCTCGAATATCTCGGCACGGGGCAGTTGCGGCGAGCCCTGTGGATTGATCAATTCGCCGTAGAACAGCAGATCAATATCCAGAGTACGATCCGAAAATCTTGGCAAACTCCGGTCGCGCCCGAAGGCATCTTCAATAGCACGCAACTCGTTGCAAAATTCTGCGGCGGCTGCAAGACCGGCAGGCTTGTCCACCTCCCCTGCGACCACTGCATTCAGAAAAGGGGGCCCCTGCATGCCAAACGCAGGAGATTGGTACATCGGTGAACACCGCAGGTTGGACAGGATCAGCCGCAGATCTGCCAGACAAGCAGGCAAATTCGTGTCAGGGGAAACATTACTTCCGAGGCTCAGGTAAACAGTAATCAAAGGCAGTGTCAGGCTTTCAGCCCACGCTCGATCCGTACACCCACATCGGTTGAATTGCTCAAGGCCCCTGGCTTGTGAACAGTGACTCGCACCCAGGCAATAGAAAATTCTTCACGCAACACAGTGGCGATCGATTCTGCCATTGTTTCAACCAGCTGGAATGAACTGTCTTTGATGTATGCCTCAATACGTTTGGATATATCTTTGTAATTCAGGGCATCATCAATGTTTTCCGTAGCCGCAGCCTTGGCTACATCGGCAGACATTTCGATATCAATGCTGACAGTTTGCAAGGTTTCTCTTTCCCAATCATAAATCCCAATGATTGTGTCCACCCGCAAATCGGTTATGAAGACGATATCCATCTATATTTTTCGATGACGTTAGTTGAGGCATTCCGGGGTCAGCCACGTTAAAACAAAGCGGACTAAAGATACTAGGGGCCAGACCACAAACACGAGTGATTGTTACGGTGAGTCACAGTTGCGGCCAACAATGGACTCAAGCGATAGACGGTAATGATACTCAATCTGATCGTCACTGTAACGAAACCCCTCACCAACCGGAC
Source organism: uncultured Granulosicoccaceae bacterium (assembly GCA_937951215.1). Classification (GTDB taxonomy): domain Bacteria; phylum Pseudomonadota; class Gammaproteobacteria; order Granulosicoccales; family Granulosicoccaceae; genus CALFCE01. The sequence continues at coordinate 652 of CALFCE010000196.1, read as the reverse complement.
AGGCTTGTCGCGACAGGCACTGAAATGCACAAAGACTGTCGCTCTGTTGCCGGAAATCGACACACTTTGCCATACTGGGTAGCTTATCCAGCGATAAAGCCTGCGCCGGGCAGACCTCGAGGCAGGGCTTATCGTCACAATTAATGCAAACGTTGGCTAGCGACTGATTCGCCGGCAACCCCATAACACCTGCCTTCGCGATGTCATGATGCTGCACTGGAACGGCACCGTTGATAGCTTCCGTCGAGGTGTTGGAAGACGGCAGATCCAGCAACAATACCGTTCGATAGGTAAACCAGAGTCCCCATGTCGAATTGATACCGATTCCGAGCGGGCTGTTGCCGTGCCAGCCTGATTTTGCACCCAGCTGCTGCAGCGGAACTTGATAGCCCGACTGATCAAACAGCCGGCGATATTGTGAAAAGCGGGCAGCCATGCTTGACCCGGAGCCGGTCTTCCCGTGTGCTGGGCCGTGTGCTGGGCCGTGTGCTGGGCCGTGACCAGAGCCTCTGTAAGGACGGTCAACAGAGAAATGGTCTGCAATCTCGCAGCCCCTCTCGCTATCGATATCGGGATAGACCCAGGTGTAACGGATATCAGGCAGGAATTGATGCATGGATCGAATGACCTGCCACAATACCCAGCTATCCAG
>CALFCE010000195.1 GCA_937951215.1 uncultured Granulosicoccaceae bacterium | reverse complement strand
CAGACTTCACCCACTCCGACGCACCGGTTATATCACGTGAAAGGGCGATATACATTCCAACCGCAAGATCAGCCACATCGTCGGTTAATACATCAGGAGTGTTGGTGACGGCAATACCTTTGGATGCGGCATACTCAACATCAATGGTGTCATAACCCACCCCAAAGTTTGCGACCAGCTTGAGTTTGGGAAACGCATCCATGGTTGCAGCACCGAGCTCCGAATGGCCTTTAAAGGCAAAGGCAACGATACTTTCACGAACGTCCGCGCTTAAATCGTCGGGGTTACCACTTGCCGGCATTTGATGCACAGTGAACAGCTCCTGCATCGCCTGGGCATCCCACTCTTGGTAGGTTTCGAAACTGAGAATATGAGGTTTTGACATACGGATGGTATTACTTGCAGACGGAATGAAGGCGCTTATTTTAACTCAGGTGGGGCGTTAACGCAGCCAAAGGTGTAACCGAGCTAGGGGTTTGCTGCAGCTATTGCGTTTTTGATTACTGCAAGACCAGCATCAGCAGGTATTTCCTGCCCGGCCCAGGCAACAAAATGATCCGGCCGGACCAGAATATACCTGGCCTGATAACGGGCCAGCTCATCGGTCATCGGTTCAGATACCACCCGCAAGGGAATTTTCATTCGGGCAGCAACATCGGCCATCGCCGTAGCTTGGGTGCCACCAGAGCCAATCACCAATAGCGTAAAATCACGTCCAAGCGCTTCATAGACATTGCGATTATCGTGCAGGGCAAGGGGTGCCAAATGATGCCCGGCCACAGCTTCAAAACGATGGGCCCCAACCGCACTGGGAGCAGAGTCAGCTGCAGCCCCATCATCTGCCACAATGGATGACCCCGCATAGTGCGGCTCAAAGGCATCGACTTCCTGCTGCGCACCACCTCCTCGCTTCGACCATTCAGCTTCAAAAATCGCACGATCTTTCAAAGGCGAGTACTGCTGCAGAAAGGTCTTGTCGGATACGATGGCTTTGTCGATAAAATCTTCGGCAGTAGATCGGAAGACCGGGTGACGCTCTTCATGATAGGTCGACAACAACGCGTCTCCCCCCCAGCCCTTTAGTTGCGCTGATAACTTCCAGCCAAGATTTCGAATATCTTCAAATCCGGTGTTGATTCCATACCCACCGTAAGGGGGATGACTATGGGCTGCATCACCGGCGACGAAGATGCGACCGGACTGATAAGCATCTGCCTGCGAAATCCGTAGATCCCAGAAACCAATATGCTCAATCTCCAGACTAAATTCAGCACCCGCAGCCCTTTGAACAAAACCTTCAAAATCAAAATTATTGCGTTCGGTATCTACAGGCACTGGCGCGTGAAAAAAGAACGTGGTGATATCCACACGACCAAAGAACAACCAGTAGCCATCATAGTCCGGATGCAGGACATTAAAAAAAGAGACTCCGGGAAAGCGTTGCTGCAATAGTTCATGCAACTCCACGGATTTGAATACCAGCAGCACCATGCGCTTGTCATGGTCAGTGCGAGTGACCGGAATGCCAGATTGGGCCACAACACGGGAATGGGCCCCGTCACAAGCCACAAGGTAATCAGCCTTGACTTCTGACTCTGCACCATCGGTGCTTTGTACCGTCGCACTTGCGTAACCTGGCTGCTGCTCAACCGCAACCACACTATCACCGAAGCGTGCAGTAACTTGTGGTAATTCGATAGCCCGTCTGCGCAGTACTCGTTCCGTACCATACTGTGGCACGCGCTCGTTACCTTGAAAATAGTAAGGGCGAACCCAATGTCGGCTTAACCAGTCATAATGATAGCCACTGGTCAGCGATGCATAGGTAGTCACACCGGAAGCGCCAAACCCTTCGGGTTGCACTCGCTCGGCACGCAGTGCATCGGCAGCATCCCAAAAGTGGAAATGTTCTACGGTTCTACCGGTCAGATTCTGACCTTTGGGGATCGGGGAAGGTTCGGTTTTCCGCTCGACGACAACAGACTGGATATCACGCATCGCCAGATCGACTGCAAGCCCGAGGCCGACAGGCCCACCACCGACAATCAGAACCTGTGTTTGCATGCGGGGCTATAAAGAGAACTTGGGAAACAAGCCTTGGCAGACAAACCGGAAAAAGCGAGTTGATTAATCAATAAACTCCCATTTGTCCAGGCCATCGAAACGCCTGATCCTGAAGTCCTTGATGTCGTCCGGCTCGCACATCCTGGTGTTGACACCCATCACCTTGCCATCGGCTTCGAGACTTTCCCAGTGCGTTGTGCAACCACAGTTTTTACAGGTTTTAATGGCCAGCGTTTTTGGTTCACGGACGTACGATGTTGTACTGCCCTCTTCAGCAGTGATAGTGACGGTTTCAATCGGAACATGACCCCAGAGTGCACCGTGCCGTCGGCAAATCGTGCAATTGCAATCGACCAGCTTCTTCGGGAGTTGTGCCAATTCAAAACTGACTGCACCGCAATGACAGCTTCCTTTCATCGACTTGAGCGCCTCTAAAGGTTTAATCGGCTATCTTGTCTATGCGTGAATGCTTTCTAGATGACAATGATTCGTTGTAGCGGACCGAAGCAGGTGCAACTTTACGGACACCACAGCCAGGGCGGTCTGCACTGGCACCAGTATCACTATCCGAATTTGCATCGTCCGGGTTCTTGGAACCGCCGCTGCCGACGCCGTCGCAATCAGAGCGGAACCCCTCGCCTTCCTCCTGAGCACGCACGACTGTTGCGCCTGCCAGTAAAAAAGCGGCACCCGCTCTTACAAATCGCCTGCGGCCCGACCGGTCCAGAGTGGTAATGACATCGGGAGTGTTTGTGGTATCTGGCTTTTTCATAGGATGCCTCTGCGCTGGCTTTAAACTGACATTGCCGGGTCGTTCTTACGGGCACGCTAGCAAAGAAAGAGGACCCGCGCAAGTTAAGCAGACACTACTTTTATTACATTGGCCTGCTGCAAATGCTGGCAAACAGCCAGCTGTTGCTGAGCGTCCAGCCCCGGCAGGGATGCCACCAACAGCGGTGTACCTTGCAGCAAGCTCTCTACAGCTTGCCCGAGTGGGTCGGCAAACGTCATCACCTGCGAAACAAGTCTCAGCGTCAATTCATCACCCTGTCGTTCGCTGCCCAAAATGGTTGACTCATTAATAACAACCTTCGACTCAAGAGTGACTGAGGGTGAACTCAAGCTGCCACGTATATCCGCGTTGGAGTCCACAGCAATATCGTCTGTTATACGCGCCAAAGCGGTAGTAAGCAGATCTTCATCCGCAAGCTGTTCAAACAGCTCCTGCAACTCGGCAACCTGTGGCTTTTGCAACCTGCCAGGGGGCATAGCAGAGCGACGAAAATCAACATTTTCCTCTGCTGCAACCTGAACCATGGTTTGCAGCAGATCCCTGATCACAATCGGGAAAACACCGAGCGTGATATGCAGTGAGGGTTCATCAGTGACACCATGGGCTACTGCATCATGTACCACGCCTCTGGGTATATACAGCGTATCTCCTGGGCCCAGATCCACTTCATTAATGATCTCGGTAGCCGTATTGAGATCGGGATTATAGGTATCGTCGGTAAACGGCAGTTCGATATCAGAGGGATAAAACCGAAATTTCTTCTGACCGGACACCTGCAAAATAAAAACATCATGCGTGTCATAGTGGGATTTAAACCCCTGATGACCGGTAGGAGACAGATAGACATTAGATTGACATTTCATTTGCAAGCTTTTCGTCACTGACCGGCAAAGATCAGCCAGTGCCGGGAATTTAAGCTGAGCTTGCGACACTATCAGGGTAGCGCCCTCTTTGTAATGCTGAATCAATCGGTGCGAATTAATACGGTTACGCTCAATGGTATAGTCACTGGACGCTATCGATTGCTCGGCATTGACCACCTGCACATCCGGAAAGTACAACTCGCCGGTACTGAGCAACTCCTCGATAGCCGAAACCGATATCAGGCTCCCGAAATGACCGCTATCTTTGCGAGCAATATGCAGCGGTTGTTGCTCCCAGTAGCGGGAGAAAAAAGTATCACTACTGACTGGCGAGAGAATCATCACCCTCAATCCTTAAAGTACCGTTGATAAATCTTGTTACCCAGAAAGATAGTCATAAAAATTCTGAACAAATGATGCAATGCTACCACCACCGGGCTCAAATCCAGCGACAGGGCGACCAGACTCATCTCGGCCAAACCACCCGCCGCAAAACTGATAAAGACCGCGGAGACATCAGCCGGTACATAGGGCTCCAGCAGCAACGCAAACACATAACCGAGACACAGCAGGTAGGTAACTGAGAGCACACCCAAGCCAAGGCCCCGACGCAACACCTGCGAACTGATACCGGAAAACTGGGCACCCAGAGTAGCACCGACAATGAGTTGCGCAAGGTGCAGTAACCAGGGGGGAACACTGATATCAGCAACACCGGTCATGGACAAAGCCACCGACAGCAGCAACGGGCCCAACAGATGGGAAGCCGGCATTTTCAAGCGCCTGGCAATGGTTAATCCGATAGCTGCAATCACAAAAATAAGCAGAATATCAGAATAATCATACGACACAGCCTCAGCACCCCCACCACCTGCACTGCCCACTACCACTCCAGTGGTCAGGTAGAAAAGGAAAGGGATACAGACCACGATACCCAATACCCGAATAAAATGTTGCACAGTAAGGATGCGAATATCAGCACCCGCCTTCTCACCCAACAACAGAGCTTCTACCAGACCACCTGGCATGCCAGCGAAATATGCATCTACACGACGATACTTGCCAACCTTTCTCAGCAACCAATAGCAACCACTATGACCGAGCAGAATAAACGGCAGCAGCGCCAGAGCCGAGATCCAGAATTGCGGCAGGATAAACAGTAAATCAGTAGATACCCGGGAACCAATCATGGCGCCAATACTGGCAACGGCAACCAGCCGCACCATCGGGTTGATCTTTTTCAGCGTGTGCCCGGCGTACTCATATGCGACAACAAATATTCCGGCCCCAATCACACCACCGATCAGAAACGGCATCGGTGAGCCAAGGTAATAGGCAATCGCTCCACCGAGAAAAGCTGACAAAAAAAGAAATGGCACTGAATTCAGTTCCCGCCCGATTGACGTAAGCTCAGGACTTTACGCGCTTACGCCGTTCTTCAACGGTTAACGCTGCCAACCGGTAAAAGCCGTGCACCATTTTGGAATACGGCATCAACAGAAAGAATGCCAACACCGCTCCCAAGTGCAAATACAAGAGCACAGACATCAGGCTGGTTCCTCCCAGCGCATAGAGTAAAAGACCTGATGTACTAACCAGAAACAATAAGGCGATAAACGCAAACTCACCACCGCGAACTCGTGTATCTGCCAGCTCGGGATCTGCCTTGCGCTTAAGCATCATCATCGCCAATGTACCCGCCGATAACAACAGGCCGCCACTGATTCCCAACAATTTGGGGAGTGAGAACAGTGGATACGGTGCTGGAGAGTTAAAAACATAGTGCAACAGCGTGGCGACGCTGGTGGAGGCAAAACACAGTAAAAAACCATACATCACCGCATGATGCACATGCTTGCGAGCCTTGGAAAAACGATCCCTGTCTTCATAATTGCAACCATCTCCATGACCACCTGACAGATTTTTCAAGCTCGCAGCTGAATGGATCGCCGAGCGCAAATCCACCAACGCAAATTCCCCTCCCCCACTATGCTGCCAGTAGCGTCGCAACGAGATGCCTATCGCAAACAGGGGCAGGAGAAAAGCCGGTGTAAAAACAGCCACCATCAAGCTATGTGACATGACTGCATAGAATCCGCCACCACTGCCAACTTCAGCGATCAGGCTTGCAAGCCATAAAATGACGGCGATACCCACTGTCACTGCTACCGCAATAGCTAATCCACTTTGATGAAAAGCAGCGCCAGCGAAACGGGGAAAAGAAAACTGCTGCCAGCTATCCTGGCGCACCTGTGCCAGCACTCGCGGGAGATTGATGGCGAACTCATGCGGCTCTGTATATTGACAGGCATAGTAGCAGCCTCGGCAGTTGTGACAGAGATTAGCCAACTGTGTGATATCGGCAATGGAAAAATCGCGTTGTTGGTGCATCGCCGGAAAAACGGAACAATACCCTTCACAGTATCGACAGGAATTACAGACCTGCACCTGACGCTGGGCTTCAGCGATCATTTCAGTTTGCATGTTTTGCTGCCTCTCGCCCGGCAATACGCCCGAGTACTGTTCCTATCGTCATACCATACCCGGCAAGATAACCCTGCCCCAATATCGAACCGGCCATGGTTTCACCTGCTGCCCACAGGTTTTTCATCAGCCCTTGTGCTCCACTACAGCGCGCATTCAGATCAACCTTGAAGCCAAGGTAAGTAAATGTAACACCGGGACGCAAACTATAACCATAATAGGGTGGATCACAAATCGGTCTGGCCCAGTTGGTTTTGGCGGGCAGCAACCCCTCTGTACACACACCATCCAGTTCGGTGGGGTGAAAATTTCCGGTATCACCACACGCGTTGTTAAACTCGTTTACCGTCTGCTTCAGAGCGTCGACCGGCAAACCGAGTTGTGCTGCGAGCTCGTCTATCGAATCCGCTTTCACTGGAGGGAACACAGACGGCATAAACAGCTCAAGCGATTTGCTATCGATAATCACATACCCGACCTGTTCCGGTTGAGCTGCGACCAAGCGCCCCCATATCGCATAACGTTTTGGCCAGACATCTTCCCCCTCATCATAAAATCTCTGCGCGTTCTGGTTCACCACGATTGAAAACGGCACGCAATCCAGTCGCGTGACTATTCCTCCATCGTATTTTGGCGAACGGCCATCAATCGCTACCGCGTGGCACTGTGTTGGATCACCGACTGATTCAATTCCCTGATCCAGCAGATCTTTCAGCACAATACCTCGATTGTAAGGCGTACCCCTGATCAGAAAATTACTCGCGGCGGGACCCCAGGCATCTGCCAGCCAATCCAGATCTGCCTGGAAACCACCTGAGGCAATAACTACCGCACCGGGTTTTACTGTATTTGGCTGACCGCTCAAGGAAAAATCTACCCTCGTCACCTCATCACCAACGACTTCGAGATGCTGAACCTCCGCTTCATAAAAAACATCGACTCCCAGATTTTCACAGGTTCGGTAGAACGCATTGACCAACGCTTTGCCGCCACCCAGAAAAAAAGCATTGGTTCGAGCCAGCGACAATGTTCCCGACAGTGGAGGTTGAAAGCGCACTCCCCGCTCCTGCATCCAGAGAAGACACCCTTCTGATTCCTTTATTACCAATCGAGCCAGGCTCTCATCTGTTTTACCATCAGTGACCTTCAGCAGATCTGCCAGATACTCTTCTTCGGTGTAAGAATCCAGCAATGGACCCAGCGGCCCTTGATGCATACAGCGAAAGTTACGGGTGTGGCGGGAGTTTCCGCCGCGGTAATCCCGGGGCGCGGTCTCCAATATCATCACCCGAGCGCCAGCTTCCGCTGCGGTCATCGCAGCACACAATGCCGCATTGCCGCCACCCACCACGACAACATCATATTTGTGCTCGACTGCACTCATGGTTTCCTCCATTTACAACTCCCGTCAATATGAGGAGTTAGAGTGAAAAGGCCTCGACCG
>CALFCE010000194.1 GCA_937951215.1 uncultured Granulosicoccaceae bacterium | reverse complement strand
GTGTTCTCCGGTCGGGTTGAATGACGTTGCCGATTTGGTGTTTTGCAACTGCTCAAGTATCAGTCAATTAAACTCAGCTGTGAGACAATTTCACGAGTGGATTCACCAGTGCCGCTGACTTGTTCGGTTATGCATGAACTGCGGTAGAATGACATTTAAATTCAATAGCTTGTTAATCTCCTTTCATTCAAGAAGCACCAATGGCAGCATCAAGGGAACAAGTTTTTCAGGAAAAACCAGTTCAATTCTGGACTGTGATGGTCGTTTTGCTGATGGCGATCTTGCTCGCCTCGCACCCGATTTCACAATATGCTGTTTTCGGTTTGTTGGGCAATTACCTGTGCTGGATTTTCCGGATAGTGATCGAGGCAGGTTGTTTTATCGGCGTGTTGCTTGCGATTTTGCACTATATGCCCAAAGCTGTTTCTGTAAATGCCTGTGTGGCCATCGCGATTGTGCTCAGCCTCATTCCATTCACTCTCGGTATCACCGCGTTTGATTTAATTGTGGGATTGCCTGAGCTCGGAATTGATGGGGAGAGCGGGAACGCCGGGTCGCGTTTGCGCGCATTTGCCTGGGAATTGGTTTATTCCCTCGATAATCATGTCGCCGCTTGCCTATTGTTAATGTTGCCACAGATGATCAGTTCGACTCACAGCCATTCTGTTGACAGTACCGCAACCCAAGCTGCCGACAACATCGAGATCAATGATGCGGAAGTCAGTTTAAATGGAGCCACGAAACCCACTGATCCTGTGCAGGAAGATGCGGTTTTTTACAGTGCTTTTGAACCTCCGCTCGAAGGCAGCTTATGTTCTATTGAAGCACAGGAGCACTACATTAAAGTGATCAGCACTGAAGAGTCGAGAATGGTGCTCTACCGGTTTTCTGACGCGGTAAGGCACCTGCCGTCGTCGACCGGTATGCAGGTTCATCGATCACATTGGGTTGCACATGGTGCGGTCGAGCGTGTGATTCTCGATGGTCAAAATATGAAGCTTAAACTCAATACAGGTGCGTTAGTTCCGGTTAGCCGGACCTTTCGTGCGGCGGTTGAAGCACGTCACTCCGCCAAACCAGAGAGTTCCAAAGAGGCCTGACCTCTGCTGCCCGTTCGAGTGCAGCGCTCTCGCTCCCCAACCTGACGGCTTGACTTATCGCGGTTATTTTCACTGGTTGAATTTTGTGCACCATTCTTGCGTAGCTTTGAAGCGAGCCGCTCTGAAGGTCCTTTGCCTGTGCGAATTCACTATGGACTGTGGAACGGTGGTTCTATTGATAAAGTTCAAGTTGACATGATGTTGGACTAAAACGAGCACATTCAGGAACGGTGCAGCCTAAAACACGCCAATCGATTACTTTCGGGCAGGATTTATCACGCCTGGCAAGGTACACAACTGTAGCCTATGTCGCGGCTACGGTCGTGCTGTGCTGTGCGATCATCTTCAGCTACTTCACACTGAAACGGAATTTGATCGAGCAATCGAGGCTATTTGCATTCAGTAATTCAGCAAATCAGTTGAGATTGTCGATCCGTGAATCATCGCTCTATCTTTCTGATCTGAAGCTTGCAAGAAAAAATAAAGTACCCGGATCGCTGATCGAAGACAAAATCACATTTCATCTGGATTCGTCGCTCGACAGAATCCAGAATAGCAAGCAGCAGACGGAACAGCACCTGCAACAGCTCAAGCCGTATCACTACTACGGGTACTTCAACAATATCTTCAATGCGCAACCCGATGATATCTGGTTGAAACTGGAACAATATCTTGTCCGACTTAAAGAAATATCTGCCCAGAGTGGAGGTGAAAGTAACGGCCTGGAGCAACTTTGGCTGCCGGTTGAAGTCACTGCGGCAAGAAAAGGCAGTTTGGCAAAAAGTTATGAGATGGCCTTTGAGCGATTGCTGGAGATTAAATCAGAACGCTCCGAAAGTTTACAGAGCACTCACAGCAAGTTGACATGGATTGCACTTTTTCTGATAGCACTTGAAGTATTGCTTATTTTTCTTCCACTTCGTCACCTGTTAATCAAGGTCAATAATAAGCTGCTAAATGCACACCAAAAACTGGATTATCAGGCCAGCTACGATGCCGAGACTGGATTGTTGAACCTGGCGGGTGTTGCGAAATCTCTGGACATCGACGACAACGCAGAGGGGCGGGGATCGATGGTGGTTGTGTCGATCACTAATCTTGAGTACATCGCTCAGACAACCGGACCGACAGCCCTCGGAATATTCTTTCGACAATTCGTGGATAAGATCAATCAAGCCTTTCCCGGTGTCTACACTGTGTTTCGTGCTGGTGACAATCGATACGGCGTTATCTACAGGGAAAACAGTCCATTGGTAGATTCTGCGCTGCTTGCAAAGGTCCACCAGGTGTTGACAGAAAGACAAGGTGTTAAAAATGTTGTTATTCACCCCGAAATAAAAATGGGAATGGATATCGGTTTTGTCAATGCGAACAATATCGAAAACAAAACACTCAATGCACAGATCGCATCTCAATCCTACGACAGCCTGAATGTTGGCATTCCCGTATACGATCCCTCCATGCGAGATGCTATTGAACAGGAGAATGCCCTGATCGACAGGCTTAAGCAGGCTTTGTTGAATGATGAATTTGTACCCTACTACCAAATCAAGGTTCATGGAGAATCCGGTTTGGCAAGCGGTATGGAAGCGTTATGCCGATGGGTAAAACCAGATGGCCAGATCGTACCCCCTTTTCAATTTATTCCAACAGCTGAAAAAAGTGGTCTGATCGCCGAAATTACCTGGGTAATGCTGGAAAAAATGGCGAGTGACTACAAGTATTGGTGTGACTCGGGACTGGACCCGGGAAGGATAGCATTCAATGCAGCAGAAATGCTGCTGCGCGAACCAGACTACCAGCAGCGTATGGAAAAAATTCTGGCGCAAACCAACAGCCCGCAATGCCCGTTTGATCTGGAGATCACTGAGAACGTGGCGTTTACGCACCAGAGTGATGTGATCACTTCAAATCTTGAATATTCAAGAAACGCCGGCATGCGCATCGCGTTAGATGATTTTGGCACCGGTTACGCTTCTCTGAGTTCAGTTGTCGAACTGGACGTAGACACGATCAAAGTAGACAAGAGCTTTGTACGGGCAATGAGTTCGGACGAAGATTCGAAAAACATTGTGTTGTTGATAATCAAACTCTGCAAGCAGCTGAATAAAAAGTGCGTGGTAGAGGGTGTGGAAACCGAACAGGAGTGGGATATCTGCAGGGATGCCGGCTGCGATGAAATTCAGGGGTTCTATTTTTACAAGCCTGCACCAGCTCAGGACGTCTTCAATAGCCTTCAGTCTGAGCAGTTACCGAGGAAGGCAGGTTGATATGAACGTGTGCATGCCCAGGAAGAAACCTTTGATTCGGCCTCGAGTGGTCGGCATTCTGGCCATGTTCACGATCCTTGTTTGGCCCTGTATATCATGGTCTGCACCTGTGGTGGAAGTCATGCATTGGATGTACAGAGGTAGCGATGCCCGTGCAATTCAGGTGCTCAAAGATGAATTCGAAAGCCGTGGAGGTGTGTGGCACGACGTTATTAACCAGCGGCCGGTTGACACTCTTAATGAAGCTGTTTCACGGATGGCCAAGGGTTATGCACCAACACTGACCCAATGGAATTCAGCGTGGGAAGTTTCTCAAATTCGAAATCTCGGACTACTGAATAATCTGGATGAAGATCTATCAGG
>CALFCE010000193.1 GCA_937951215.1 uncultured Granulosicoccaceae bacterium | reverse complement strand
GGCTACGCACACCCTATCGACCGATATCATGATTGAGGCATCAGCAAACCAACCTGATTTCCCGAAGCCCGTTGAACTGACACCAATCGAGCGGAAATGGGCCAGAGTGGCATGGAGCTTTTTCGAAAACAACGTACAAGCCGAAACCGGCCTGGTAAATTCAACTGACAACTATACATCCACCACCTTGTGGGATCAGTCTTCCTATCTGCTTGGATTGATCGCAGCCAAGCGACTGGACATTATTGACGAAGATGAATTCTACCAACGCTCAGTCACGTTACTGAACTCTCTCGCAAAAATTGAGTTGTTCGATGGCCGCTTGCCTAACAAAGCCTACAACACGGTATCGCTCGACATGGTTGACTACAACAATCAACCCTCTGTCCGCGGCATCGGGTGGTCTGCCATTGATATTGCCAGATTCCTGGTCCCGGTAAACTATCTGGTCTGGAACTATCCCGAATTGACCACAAGCGCCAAACGTGTGGTGGAGCGATGGGACTTCACGTCGATGATTGACAATGCCGAGATGTATGGTGCCCGATTACGCGCCGGGTCTGATCAGGAGATCGATCACGTTCAGGAAGGACGGCTGGGATATGAGGAATACGCTGCCAAAGCGGTGTCTTTGGCCGGTTGGGATGTCTCTCGAGCACTTGACTATGTCGGGAATATGAAGCTTGTGGATATCTACGGGATCGACATTGCAACAGATCGCCGTGATCCGGAAGAGTTTGGGGCTCATAACTACGTGGTCTCCGAACCCTATGTACTCGACGGTATCGAGTTTGGCTGGGATCGGCACTCGGCCGAACTGGCCTGGCGTATCTATCAGGTGCAAAAAAGACGTTATGAGCAAACCGGTATTTTGACTGCGGTCAGCGAGGACAACATTGATCGTGAGCCACACTTTGTTTACAACACGATATTTTCGAGTGGAAAACAATGGAATGCCATTACCGAAGATGGCTCTGATGCATCGGAATTTCGTACGTTGAGCACCAAAGCTGCGTTCGGATTGCATGTCCTGTTTGAATCAGACTACACCCGCAAGCTGATGAACCGCATACATGACAACTTTGATGAAGATCGTGGCTGGTATTCGGGTGTCTATGAGGCCTCCAACGATACCAATAAAATTATCACTGCCAACACCAATGGAATCATACTGGAGACCTTGTCTTTCCGTCAGTTTGGACCGTTGATTAACGAGAATGCGCTTGCACCATCAGGAGTTGCACCGCTACAGGTTGCTGAATCTGCAGACTAGCTTCTCTTTGGCGGACCCTATAGAACACAGCTGTTTTCTGATTTAGCAGCCGCCTGGTCAATTGGCCACATAACATTTTTGCAGGCGATATTTTTGCCTGCATGATTTTATATTTCATCGCGATATCTTGCCGTAAAGTCTTCATTAAAGAACTTGTTAGCGGTACTTTTCTGCAGGAAACATTGCCATTTCCGCACTACATCGTTACATCTCTTTTATCCGATTGAACTTTCCGGGTTAGCTGGCTATACAAGTTTGACGCTCTCGTTTCAAGTTCAAGCACAACATGTCTGTGATCGTCTCCACTGCTCGCTGCTGCAAATGGTTGTTTTTGCAGGTTGTGGGTCTAGCTGTTGTTGTTCCCTCATTGGTCTTTGCGCATGAGGGAGAAATTCATGGAGACACGATCGACAAGAGATCGGCTGAGGGTGCATTGTCACCCCACGCAAACGTTGGCGGTCAGTCCCTGGTTGCACGAAACGCCATTGAAGTACCGGCCAGCCAGGGTGGGTCGTGGAGTGAGCCGGAACCGTGGCCGGTTCTGGCAGTTCACGCCAACCTGCTACCCAACGGACGCGTCCTGGCATGGGATGCTACCCCGGATGACTTTGATGAAGACCCGCACACCACTCAGAACTTTACCACCCGGGTAACTGTCTGGGACCCCGAATCCAATCAACATCTGGCCGCCAATAACGATACTGATACCGATTTGTTTTGCGCCGGATCAGCACAGTTATGGGATGGCAGGGTGTTGTTTGCCGGTGGAGACAGTGAGCGTGCCGGTCGGAACGGGCCACTTTCAAACAGTAATTTGTATGACCCGTGGACCAACACCTGGAAACGTACTGATAACATGATGGCTGCGCGCTGGTATTCCAGCGTGGCTGCATTGCCAAACGGTGAAATGCTGACCCTGGGTGGGAGTTATTCGCCGCAGCCTTTGGGTGAGGTGTTTCAGCTTGATCAACGCTGGCGTGCCCTGGATCTTTTACCTCCGTATTCACTAAGTGGAGACTATCAATGGTTGCAGGCAGGTCCGGATGGAGAAGTGTTGTATTTTGGTCCGCATGATTTGATCAGCACCGTACACACCGCTGGTAGCGGACGTTGGGAGGTCAATACGGTCAGAGACGGTATGGGGTATCGAGGTTATGGTTCTTATGCGATGTACGATATCGGAAGAATCCTGATTGCAGGTGGTGGCGATTCAACGCGCAGTGCTGTTGTTGTGAATGCGCAGTCAAAACAAACCACCGGCACCGGTTCAATGAATGTTGGTCGGCGGCAACATAACCTGACGATATTGGCTGATGGATCGGTGATGGCCAGTGGGGGCAATTCCAGTGGATCTGATCTGGTTGATTTACACACGGGTGTACTGACGCCGGAAATCTGGAATCCGGATACGGGTGAGTGGCGTTTGCTCAACCCGATGCAGATTGACAGACAATATCATTCGGTCGCCATTTTGCTGCCTGATGCAACAGTCCTGTCTGCTGGTGGAGGCTATTGTGGTCTGTGCACGCAGCTGGCATACCATGAACAGAACGCTGAAATATTCTCACCTCCTTACCTCTTCGATGAAAATTCCGGACCTGCGCGTCGTCCCTTGATTGTATCCGCACCTGATGCGATGGACTATGGGGAGCCATTTTCCATAGAGCTGGACTCGTCCATGCCGATTAACAAGGCGCACCTGATCAAATTGGGTTCGGTGACCCACTCGGAAAATCAGGAGCAGCGACTGGTACCACTGCCCATCTCTCAATCTGGAAACACGCTGACGACAGTAGCGCCTGCACACCGAAATTTCGCGCCACCCGGTTATTACATGCTCTTTGTGTTATCCGGGGGCGTGCCGTCAGTTGCAAAAATTGTTCGGCTCGGGCAGCCTCTGCTGCAGTCAGGACAGCTGGTCAGGAACACTATCGCGTCGGGACAGATCCATCACTATGTTTACGAGCCCGAGTCGTCGGATGCCAGTGTATCGATCGTACTCGGCGGCTTGCAGGGCAATCTGGATTTATTACTCAAACTCAATGCTGCGCCTACCGAAGCGGAGCCTGATTCCAGTTTCGTTTGTGTGTCACGCGCTAGTGGTGCCACTAGCGAGCTTTGTCAATTTCAACTCGATAGTACTGACAAAATCTACATAGCTGTGCAGGCGCAGCAATCGTCGGTTTATCAGTTGTTGCTGAATTCGAGTGATGGAGGTGGGCAGACGCAGGATCTCCCGTTCAATGACAATGATCTGAATCTGGATTCTGCTCACACGCCGTTAAGCGAACAATTGATACCGACGACGCCATCTAACGTTCGAGGTGAGGTTTATTCGGAATCAAGTGCAGAAATTTTCTGGGATGCGTCAATCGACAACGAAGTAGTGCAGTTCTACGAAGTTTATCGTGACGGGGTTCTGCAATTGCAGCTGGATGCGCGTAGCTGGTACCAAACCGATTTACAGCCCGCTACTGAATACCGCTACCGGGTTGCAGCAGTCGACAATGACGGCAATCGCTCTGCGTTTTCGGCCGCAGTTTCGCTGACAACACCTGGTTTGCCGTCGTTGGCCTCGGCATTGCCGGTGGCAGACAATCCGAATACTGCAGCGCCAGCGCCGGCACCAGATCCAGATCCAGCATTGGCCCCGGAACCAGTATTCGGGCCAGATCCGGTGTCCAATCCAGTTGCCCCGCCGCCAGCAGAATCACCGATTGTCTTCAGGCTTATGGATGCAGATAGTGACAAGGTGATTGCACTACATGACAATATTCAAACCGGTGATTCCATCAACCAGTCGTTATTGCCCAGCGCGCAGCTCTCGGTTGAGGCGCGGGTTTCGGGCATTGCCAATATCAGTAGAGTCAGCTTTGACTTTGATGGAAATATCGGTTTCCGTAGTGAGTTCGTTGCGCCTTATGCGTTGTTTGGTGATTACGCTGGTGACTTTATCGGCATGCCGTTCACGCTGGGGGCACACGTGGTGACGGCGACTGTTTACGTTGGTGACATGGCTGTCGCGACGCGCAGCGTCAGCTTCACAATGGCCCTGTGATCCTTATATCGATAATCCCACTGTCTTGGTTTCAAGGTATTCGCTGATTCCTTCCATGCCGCCTTCGCGGCCAAGACCGCTGTCGCCGGTACCACCAAAAGGAGCTGCGGCTGAGGTCGGGTTGATATCGTTGATGCCGATAATGCCGAATTTCAGTTTTTCCATGGCTTCATAACTCCGTTGTAGTGATTGCGTGTAAACATAGGCAGCCAGGCCATAGTGAGTATCGTTTGCCAACGCGTAGATATCATCGTCGTCGTTAAAACTCATCACTGCCGCGACGGGTCCAAACGTCTCCTCACGGTAAATCAACATCGAATCGGTAATGCCCGTCAAGACGGTAGGTGCGAAAAAGTGTCCGTCGCTCAGGTGCGGTTCGTCCAGACGGAACCCTCCGGTTTGAAGCACGGCACCTTTACTGACGGCATCGTTTACCTGATTCTCCACTTTCTGGATTGCCGCTTCATTGATCAACGGTCCAACAGTGACATCAGGCTCAATGCCACTTCCAGCCTGCAACTTGCTGGTACGCGCTGCCAGTGTTGACACAAATTCATCATGAATATTTTCGTGAACGAATATCCGGTTCGGGCTGATACAGGCTTGACCGGTATTCAGGAACTTGACCAGAGCGGCACCTTTGGCAGCATGAACCGGGTCAGCATCGTCGTACACGATAAACGGTGCATGCCCGCCCAGCTCCAGCGAAACACGTTTCAAGGCCTGGCCGGCTTGTGCGGCGATATGTCGACCCACTGCAGTGGAGCCGGTAAAGGTGATTTTCGCGACTCGAGGATCGGTTACCAATATCTCGCCAACGGCTGCGGGTTGGCTGCAAGTGATCATGTTCACCACACCGTCCGGTATCGGGGTGTCGGTTATGGCGTCGATCATGGCCTTGGCACATAGTGGCGTGGATTCGGCGGGCTTGAGCACGATTGTGCAACCCGCTGCCAGCGCAGGTGCCAGCTTGCGCGTAATCATGGACACAGGATAGTTCCAGGGCGTAATCGCTGCTACCACGCCAACGGCTGCTTGTACGGTCAGAAACCGTTGATCTGCCCTGGCGGACGGGATGGTTCTTCCGTAGATGCGTTTGGCCTCTTCGGCATACCAGCGCAAAAAATCGGCGGCATAGTTTATTTCGTTGCGCGCAGCTTTGAGTGGCTTGCCTTGTTCCAAACTCATTAATTCAGCAATGGTTTCACGTTCCCTGGTGACATTGGCAGCCGCTTTTTGCAGAATATCAGCGCGGAAATACGGTGATGTCGCAGACCAGCTTTGCAACGACGCAGCGGCCGCATCGATTGCCCGAACCGCATCTTCCGCCGTGCCGTCCGGCAGTGAGCCCAGAGCTTGCCCATTGGCAGGATTGACCGACACGAAGTGTTGTCGGTCGGGGAACTGCTCCCAGCATCCATCGATATACACGTTGTTAAGCTCCAGCTTGAGCGGCCTTTGAAGGCCACCTGAGATCCAAAACAATGGAAGGCCATGCCGCAGGCATGCCTCACTCTGCCGCAGAATGCGGCAGAGAGGAAGATTTTACAGTCTTGAGAGGGTGTACAGAAGAGAATTTACTGCAATGCTGATAGCACAATGCCGCCTAACGCAGCTACCGCCAGCACCAACATCACTGACCAATGCCGAAACAGCAGAAGCCAGGCACTCAGCGCGGTCAGCAGCAACACCCGCCAATCCAGCGAGGCCAGTTCAGGTACCCATAAATCGATAATCCCGAGATGGGTTAAATCGACTGTTGAGAAAAAGACATGCAGCGCAAACCAGATGGACAAGTTCAGTATGACACCAACCACGGCAGCTGTAATCGCAGCGAGCGCAGTTTGCAATCGAGGTAGCTCCGACAGCCGCTCAATGTAGGGCGCTCCGGCAAAGATCCACAGGAAGCAGGGTGCAAAGGTTACCCACAACACCACCATCGACAGACCTAGAGCATAGACAAAACCGTGCTGATGAAACCCGGCCACAAAACCAACAAACTGGGTGACCAGGATTAACGGTCCGGGCGTGGTTTCAGCCAGGCCTAATGCATCGACCATTTCTCCTGCGCTGAGCCAGCCGAATTGAGTGACAACGTCCTGCGCCATATAAGCCAGCACGGCATAGGCACCACCAAAAGTAACGACGGCAAGTTTGGAGAAGAACAACGCGGCGTCACGCAGTAGCCCGCCCTCCGTGAACAGTAGCAGCAACCCGAGCGGCAATAGCCACACGGCCAGCCAGATAATACAGGTACGTGTTGTATCTGCTATCGCATTGGGTATCCTCGAACGC
>CALFCE010000192.1 GCA_937951215.1 uncultured Granulosicoccaceae bacterium | reverse complement strand
CTGTGTGAAGCCGCTATATGCTACACCGGGGATTTATTGGACCCGAAACGCAGCAAATATGATCTTGGCTATTATCTCAATCTGGCCACGGAACTGGAGAAAGCAGGCGCACATATACTGTGCATCAAAGACATGGGTGGCTTGATGAAGCCAGCTGCGGCAACACAACTGTTCACCAAACTACGTGAAGCCACAGATCTACCGCTTCACTTTCATACCCACGATACCTCAGGCATCAGCGCCGCTTCGGTACTGGCAGCAGTTGCTGCGGGCGTCGATGCGGTGGATGCAGCAATGGACGCCTTCTCAGGAACAACCTCTCAACCCTGCCTTGGATCCATTGCAGCTGCACTGCAAGGCAATGAACGGGAAACAGGCCTTGATCTTGATGCCATACAACAAATTTCTTTCTATTGGGAAACGGTACGCGAACAATATGCGGCATTTGAAAGTGATTTGAAATCTCCGGCATCAGAAGTCTATATGCATGAAATGCCGGGGGGACAGTTTACCAATTTAAAGGAACAGGCAAGATCGTTGGGGTTGCAGTCGCGCTGGCATCAGGTGGCAAAAACATACTCTGACGTTAACGAGTTGTTCGGAGACATTGTCAAGGTCACCCCGTCTTCAAAGGTCGTCGGAGACATGGCTTTGATGATGGTCAGTCAGGATCTGTCAGTTGAAGACGTCGTGGATCCCGAACGCGAAATAGCATTTCCGGAATCGGTGGTGTCTCTGATGCGAGGCGAACTGAGTCAGCAGCCAGATGGCTTCCCTGCGGTTATTCAAGCCAAGGTACTCAAAGGCGAGCAACCAATCAAAGGCCGGCACGGAGAATTACTGCCAGCAGCGGATTTTGATGCTGCCCGCGAGGAGCTTTCAAGCTCGATCGACCGTGAAGTCTGCAATCAGGATCTCGCATCGTGGTTTATGTACCCGAAAGTGTTTACAGAGTTTGCAGCCACGCAGGAGCTTTACGGGCCAACCAGCACTCTGCCTACCAATGTGTATTTCTACGGATTGAAGTCCGGCGATGAAATTTTTGTTGAAATCGAACAGGGTAAAACGCTGGTCATCCGCTGTGTTGCTTTTGGCGACACCAACGAGAAGGGAATGGTACGAGTATTTTTTGAACTCAATGGTCAACCCCGGGCAGTGTCAGTTCCTGACCGGGCTCACGGAGCCAGTGAAAGTGCGCAACGGCCAAAAGCTGACGGTGCTGATCCCCTTCAGGTGGGAGCTCCGCTGCCAGGCGTAATCTCGTCTTTGAACGTCAAGGCCGGCCAGAAAGTCTCTTCAGGTGAAGTGCTGCTATCGATCGAAGCGATGAAAATGGAGACGGTCATACACGCTGATCGGGCAGGAACCATCAGCGAACTGTTCGCCAAGGCTGGAGATCAGGTCGAGGCAAAAGACCTATTGGTACAGCTGGAAGAGTAAAAATATCGACTGCACTATAAAATAACTCAATTTTAAGCTATTGTTTTATAACTATTTTCCAATCAGTATCAAGTAATTCCGTGCTTCAACCGATAGGTTGGGATAATATTCCCAACATACACTAAAATTGTGACAGTCCGCGACTATCAATGTTGTTTTAGGCATTAAACTACACATGCCTATTTGCTTTTCCTAACCTGATGCACGAGAACCTACAAAAAACGGTTGCCAAACTGCTCGCCCCACTGGTGAGACTGTTACTGCGCCATGGTATCTCACATGCTCAATTCTCCAACTGGGCAAAGCAGGCATTTGTGTCCGAAGCACAACTTAATTTCGGCGTTAACGATAAAAAACCTACCGTATCCAGAATCGCCATCGTTACCGGTATAAATCGCAAGGAAGTTAAACGCATTCTGGATCTTCCCGCCGATGTTGATACCAGTACCGCCAAACATAATCGTGCTACCCGTGTTGTCACTGGGTGGCTTCAAGACAAAGACTTTTGCGATAGCAAGGGCAATCCGAAACCACTGGAATACGGTGAGCCTGAAAATGACTTCAACCAATTGGTAAAGCGCTACAGTGGTGATGTGCCAGCACGGGCAGTTCTGGACGAACTGGTCCGGGTAGGTACCGTTGAACGAGATGAAAACAACATAGTCAGCATGAAGCAAAAGGGCTATGTGCCTCACGAAAGTGAGGAAGGCATGCTTAAAATATTGGGCGACAGCGCTACCGACCTGCTCGAAACCATTGACCACAATATGGTTAGTGATACAGAAAATGCACGACTGCAATTGAGCGTGGTTTATGACAACCTTTCGTCTGAAAGCGTGGCTGAATTCAAGAAGCTATCCAACCGCAAATCAATGGAACTGCTGCAGGAACTGGATAAGTACCTGTCAACCAAAGATCGTGACCTCAACCCAAAACAGAAAGGAGAAGGTGTATTCAGGGCTGGTCTGGGACTCTATCTGATTGAAGAAAATCTGGAATCAGATGCCAATTCAGGTGACAAAAATGAAAACTAATTTCCTGCCTGATGTATCCATCCGGATGCCTGTGCTCGTGCTTTTCACAATTTTCAGCTTGATTCTGGCTGGCTGTGATGGCGGGATATCCGGCACCGGTGGCCCAGATACACAAATCATGATGCCAATTAATGGCACTGATAGCGAAATCAGTGCAGGCGAATCTGATACTGACCCAGCCCCCGTAGGTGCTCCGCAGGTATTGCCAGACGCCGAGGACACCAGCTTTGTTAACAATGCCAACGTCACCTTGCGCACCGACGCCATCGTTAATCTGGTCAATTCCCTCAGCGGCAATGCCGATGCTCTGGTTGTTACCAATAACAGCAACACCATCAATCCAATATTGCCATTGCCAGGTTTGTCATTCAGTGATCAAAGCGCGGGCTACTTTACTTTACTGGCTGATACACATGACATTGATATCGTGCTGGCCACTGACTATGCCCAGGATATCAACGCCGAAAAGATTGCCGGAGTAAATCCGATGACACTGGCGGCCGGCAGCTCTTCTACCATTATTGTTCGCGGTGTTCCGGGTGCTGAGACAACCCCAGCGCAAGCCCTGGTGATAGCCAACCACACCTCAACCAATAGTCTGAACACCGTTGAGTTCAGAGTCGTTAACGCTGCAGCTCAATTTGCAATGCAAGGCAACCTCGATATCTATGTGCTGCCTGCAGGCCAGTTGCCCACCCAGAACGACATGCCGGCATTCAAGGATTTTAGCTACGCAACTGGCGTTACAGACTGGATCGAGGTTCCTGCTGGATCATGGGACATCGTCGCGACTGATGCTGGAGGGCTAACACAGCGTTTCGCCACAGCTGAACCACTTGTCCCGGCAGCGTCAGGGTCCTGGACTATTGTGGTTCGCGATGATCCTTCCGGAGTTGCCGGTGTCGATACAGAGTTGGTTATTCTGAATGATGGAGATACCGGGGCCCTGCAGTAAGCTTCAGTGATAACTCAACGCAAGTTAATTCCACACCGCTTTACGGCTTGAAGAAGTCCTGTGTGACTTCCAGTACCGCTGGAAAACAACGCGAATTCACGCTATCGCTATCGAGTTGCGGGGGTGCCGGGAACGTCACAACTGCGCTTGTAAGGTCCGAGCGCAAATAGCACCAGTATCACGATTAACAGAGCCAGCGAAATATAACAAAGCGGCATACCTTCCGCGGATGCCCCGCGAATTCCACTGCTGCTTCCACTAACAGGGCAGACACCGCCACCGTCTGATATCAGCTCAGCTATTGACCCGACCAAGGCAATTGCGGCTGCAAGCCCCCAGCCTGTTACGAAAAAGTAGTGGCGACAGCCCTTGTGCCAGACAATAACTGACAGCAACATAAGCGTATATCCGAAAAGTACCAGGTAACAAACAGGCACGGCCATTACCTGTGGACACGGCGTACCGATAAAATTCTGGTAACTGACTCTTGCAACTCCAAACCAACCGAAGGCAAGAAATATCCATAGAAGGTAATCAATCCAGCTTTTGGATATTTTCATGAATTGAGCTCCCAATTATCATCTGAAAAATTCAAAGCGAAAAGCTCACAGTTTCGTTAACGAAGCTGCCCGTTTTCTCTTCGGATCTTCCATTCAGATAACTGACCTCGATATTGATGGCTTTCTGATCAGCGAGGCCAAAGATCAGCATATGTGACTGGTCAGATAGTAATCCTTCACCGACAACAAAAGTCTGTACCAGGCTGGTGTCATCACTTAAAGTGACAGTAACTTCCGCTCCGACAGATTCGATGACATTGGGTAAACTGACTTTCAGATATCCAGAGTCTCCACCTCTATTGATAAACACTTTCTGCTTACCGAGCAGGTTCACATGCACCAGATCGGGATAACCGTCCTGATTAAAATCTGCCGTTAGCGGCGTTATTCCGTATTCGCGATTTCTGACCCCGGCCTCATCTCCAACCTCCATAAAAACCCTATCGGGTGTCTGTAGCAGGAATCGGCCATTCAGGCGTAAATGCGGGATCTTGTGTATTGGCCAGCCTTCGTAGTTTTCTGAAACCACCAAATCATCCAATCCATCGAGATTGAAGTCTTCAAACAAAGCACCCCAGGAAAACTCATAGCGTCCCACCTGGGAAGCATGGGCCGTATCCTGAAACTGAAAATCACCCATGTTCTTGAATAGCATCCAGTCAGTATGCAGTACCTGATCTTCTGTCAGATCTCCACGTACCAACGATAGCGGTACAGTGGACCCGACGTTCGAAAAAAAGAAATCAGGCAAGCCGTCGTTTTGCAGATCAGTAACACCTATACCCATCGGATAGGCAAAAACATCGCTACTGGGATTAGTCATATTTTCGAATTTGAGATCTCCCAGATTTTTCCAGGTACGGACCTGCCCGGTATCATGTGCAACAACCAGATCCTCCAAGAGATCATTATTGATGTCGATAAATATTCCCATGAAGGTATTGTGGTGATAGGAAAGCCCCGAATCCTCAGTGATGTTCTTAAACCTGTTGTTTCCATCATTTAGAAACAACGCACTCTTGCCACCATATTCCTGATTGAAAATGGTTTCCCCTTCAACATGCTCACGCGCAATATACCCGGAAACATACATATCAAAATGACCGTCACGATTCAGATCTGCGACAGCGGCTGAAAGCGGTACTGTTTTTTCGTCCAGATCCAATTCCAGCCTTTGCCCACGAAATACACCACTATCATTTCGGTAGAGAAAAACGCCAGATTGTCTTGTCACCAGCAAATCATTGTCGCCATCATGATCAAAATCGAGTGATGTCGCACTGAATGTCTTGTCGGGGGTTGGTTTGAACCAAGCAGTATCTGCTGTGATATCAACGAAATTTCCATCCTGGTATTGATAGATGACATCTTGCTGATCAATTCCACCCCCGATAAATATCTCTTCCACACCATCGTTGTTGATATCGACCACTGCACCCGCGGTAAAAGGAAGTGTTTTTGATCCGTCGTAAGTAGGCTGAAAATCAATACTCAATTCTTCAAATTGGGGCACAATTAAGCCGGTCAGATCAACCTCGTAGTCGTTATTCCGATCAACAAAAGCCATCATCGCTACTGCCCCTACCAGCCCAACAATGATAAGCAGCAGGAAACCGATGACTGATATAACGAGTTTTTTCAAACTGAGATGCATGGTCATGCAAAGGCCAGAATCTGTTTAAGCGACACACTTTTTAGAGCATACAAACTCATTTTTTAACATCCTTGTGCCTGGACGCGATAACAATAGACAGCATGAAAAAAACAAAAAAAGCCACGTTTAATGCAATCGGCATTGTATGCTTGCCAATGACTGGAACAATGGCAAACAAAATAAAACTTCCGACAATCATAAATATCGGATTAAAGAGACCAATCCAGCGTGGATAAAGTGATTTGCCTTTGACAGAAAGCCAAACAATTATGACAGAGAACACCAAAGTGGTGATCCGAACGATTTGCAGCAAGGTTTCATAACGCACGTCATAAAGAGAAATCAACTGCTCAATTTCCGCTGTTGGCGAAACCTGAATTAATGCAGACACACTCGCACGAGAGCCAATCCAGACAGCGCCCACGATAAATCCAAAAGAGGCAATCAGAAATCCTGCCAAAGCCAAAGCCTGATTGGCAGGACGGAGCATAAGATAAATATGATAACAGCCGACTGGATACAATGTTGCACCCAGTACACCAAAGAAATGCCCAATCGTGGATCGGGTTTGGCTAATCCCGACCATAAACTCGTATCCACCATTCTCAAATCGAGCCAAATCATCGAAATGTAGCATGTACTCGCCGATACCCACCAAAACAGAAGCAACAAGGCCCGCTATTCCAGTAACGATCAAAAGATTCTTCATACCAGTCCGTTTTTAAAAATCTGAATTTTCCTACCGAAATAATGGGGGTTCGTTGCGCCCTGCTTGCAATAGGTTGAAGGACATTTAGCAGTAACTTAGAAAGTAATCAGGTTGTTAACGGCAGTGACGCCAGAGACACCCTTGGCTATCTTTTCGGCCAGCTGACGCTCTATTTGCGAACCCACCTGCCCACGCAGCGTCACAACCCCATCGATACAGCTAACCCCGATCAGAGAGCTTTCAAGCCCAGGATCATCGGAGATCGCGGAGAGAATTTTTCTCTCAGTTAGTACATCCGACGCGACGTCATTTGAAGCAGGCTGACCATAGCCTCCATCAATACTCGCACAGCCAACCAACAGTAAGGCACCAACTGTCATGGTAACCAAAAGCATATTCTTTATATTATTCATATTTTCCTCTTCCAGGATTAGGTTTATTTGCTATCCGATACGAGAATTCATAAATCTTTTCTATAAATTTCAAAGCATTATCCGCCTTGAAAAAATCAATTCCTCCACGGAACTCTGCTGTTTATTTACTGCCCAATAATTTCGAGTTGTCACATCGTCCGTGTGTAATGGTGACAACTGACAATTAGTTTATTGAAAACTCACTGAATCATAGTTGCCCTGCGTCCGGCATCACTGTCATGGCGTCCAATTCTCCAGACAGGCAAACAAAAAGGGATTAGCGCCATGTATCCTGCCAATATGCATTTTCAAAGTCTGCGAATAGCATCTGCAAGCGTCTCTCCAATTCCGACTGGGGTTGAGCATCCAATCGTTTTGAAGAAGCAGGGCTTCGGCTTTATTGTCTTGCCGGTTAAAGAGAGTATCCACGCGTATTCAGGCTCCAGCTCCCACCCGGACACCAAGCTCGAAGCCGGGGAAATGCTGATCATTAAGGGTGAGACCCCGGTGGTGGTTTACAACAGGATCACAGCGGCCGAGATTAACTCTCAAGTCCTGGCTGACCTCTCTTGCCCGAGGCGTCTTACGGAAATCGAAGGCACGGCAAATAGAATAATCAATGACGATAACAAGACGGCAAGCAATTCACTCCACCCAAACAGCAGTAATGGAAACCATTTCTATTTAAACGAAATCCGAGCCACTCCACTGCCGAAAAGTGAGCCTGCGGCGTTGATCATCAGTGTTGAAATTTGTGAAATTGTAAGAGGAGGTCTGGGTACTGCCATACCTGATATTTTACATTTTTCCTATAATCACGAATCGAGTCAATTTGTTATCACCATAGCGGAGCAGTTGGCGCAGCTATCTCACAAGAGCGAGAGTTTAAAGAATGCTTGTACCGACAGGCTGACTGAATTGTTGCTCCTTGAGGCTATGGATTTCTTTCTTCGTAAGAGCCCATTTAAGAATCGCTTGATGAAGGGCATTGGTGATAGAAGTCTCAGCAAAGCCTTGAAAGCCATCCACTCAAATCCGGAACACAATTGGTCTGTTTTGGAACTTGCGTCAATCGCCAATATGTCTCGCTCTCAGTTTGCCGAGAAGTTCAAACTAACTCTGAATGAAACCCCATTAAATTTCGTCAGGCAGTGTCGAATTCAAAAGGCAAAAATTCTCCTTACCGAATCGAAGGCATCAATTGAACAAATAGCACAAGACTGTGGCTACGCTTCCCAATCCTCGTTTATTAAATCGTTCACTTCACTTGTCGGTACCTCGCCAGGCGAATGGCGGACGCGTTCCATAGATCAAAACCAAAGACTCTAGGTCTGCCAATTGAGTACAATCTCATGCATCTGCCTGAGCCCATCGGTCAACGCAGCAGGACCTGGCTGTAGTATATTCACCGATTTGATTTCAAATAATTGTTGATTGCGCACAGCATCGATTTGATCCCAACCAGGCCTCGTCGCTACCTTCTCGGGCCTGAATTTTTTTCCACACCAGGATCCAATGATAATGTCCGGATTTCTAGTGACCACCTCATTCTGATCTGCAATTATGCGATC
>CALFCE010000191.1 GCA_937951215.1 uncultured Granulosicoccaceae bacterium | reverse complement strand
CGGTTGAACAGCACCACCCCGGTTTCTTCCTCCAGCTGGCGGATATTACGCGACAACGCCGAAATGCTGATATTGCAGGCAATACTGGTCTGGCCAAAGTGCAGGTGTTCGGCCAGAGCCAGAAAATGGTTCAGCGCTTTTATGTTCATGTCGCCAGTTTATATCAATATTGCATATATTGGGACACTATGTTCCAATTATACCAATTTACGACACACGCTGCTTGTTATAGAATCAGCCGCAAAGCGCCGCATTGTCGAGCGCCATCCCTTCAACATCACTGCAGAAGCCACCGCCATGTCAAACAACTACTTCAACTCACTTTCACTGCGAGAACAACTGGAACAGCTGGGCAAATGCCGTTTTATGCACCTCGATGAGTTCACCGATGGTGTGAACGCGCTGAAGGGCAAGAAGATGGTTGTTATCGGTTGCGGTGCTCAGGGTCTGAACCAGGGTTTAAACCTGCGTGATAGCGGGCTGGATGTATCCTACACCTTACGTGCTGAAGCGATTGCCGAGAAGCGCCAGTCCTGGAAAAACGCCAGCGAAAACGGCTTCACTGTTGGCACCTATGAAGAGCTGATTCCGCAAGCCGACGTGGTACTCAATCTTACCCCCGACAAACAGCACACAGATGTCGTCAACACGGTGATGCCGCTAATGAAAAAGGGTGCTTGTCTCTCTTACTCACACGGTTTCAATATTGTTGAGGAAGGCATGAAGGTGCGTGATGATTTGACCGTTATCATGGTAGCGCCAAAATGCCCGGGCTCTGAAGTTCGCGCCGAGTATGTTCGTGGTTTTGGTGTACCTACCTTGATTGCTGTGCATGAAGACAACGACCCCAACGGGGAAGGGCTGGCACTGGCGAAAGCCTACGCGGTGGGCACGGGTGGCCACAAAGCCGGTGTATTGATGTCATCGTTTATTGCTGAAGTAAAATCCGATCTGATGGGGGAGCAAACGATCCTGTGCGGCATGCTGCAAACCGGCTCGCTACTTTGCTTCGATAAAATGATAGAAGAGGGTATCGATCCTGGTTATGCGTCAAAGCTGATTCAATACGGTTGGGAAACCGTAACCGAAGCGCTGAAGTATGGAGGCGTTACCAATATGATGGACAGGCTCTCTAACCCGGCCAAGATCAAAGCATTTGACCTTGCTGAAGAAATGAAAGACATCATGCGTCCGCTGTATAACAAGCACCAGGACGATATCATGACCGGCAAGTTCTCTGAAACCATGATGGCTGATTGGGCTAATGACGATAAACAGCTACTCGGATGGCGTGCCGACACCGCCGAAACTGCCTATGAAAAAACAGCTGCTACCGATGACGAAATTTCTGAACAGGAATACTTTGATAACGGCATTTTGATGGTTGCCATGGTCAAGGCGGGTGTAGAGTTGGCGTTTGAGACGATGACATCGGCTGGCATTATCGCCGACTCGGCTTATTACGAATCTCTGCATGAAACTCCATTGATTGCCAACACGATTGCCCGCAAGAAACTGTACGAAATGAACTCTACCATTTCGGATACCGCTGAGTATGGCTGTTACCTGTACAACCATGCGTGTGTACCGCTGCTGGGCGATTTCATGAAAAACATCAAGAGCGATGTCATTGGTGCCGGGCTCCAGATTAACCATACCGGTGTCGACAATGCTCGCCTGATTGAAGTCAATGAAGCGATTCGCAGCCATCCGGTTGAGGCGATTGGCGCTGAGCTGCGTGGCTACATGTCTGACATGAAAAAAATCG
This sequence comes from uncultured Granulosicoccaceae bacterium, assembly GCA_937951215.1. Classification (GTDB taxonomy): domain Bacteria; phylum Pseudomonadota; class Gammaproteobacteria; order Granulosicoccales; family Granulosicoccaceae; genus CALFCE01. The sequence goes on along the minus strand of CALFCE010000191.1, from coordinate 1,243 downwards.
TCTGAACAAAACCAGCTGACTGGATGCCACTTGCAGCAACTCAAAGGCCGGGGATCCCCGGCCTTTTTTTGGCCTGCTGAATGACAAACCACCCGTATGACCGAACATTATGCCTTACCTACTAATCAAAATTAGTAACCTGACCGTCGAGTTTGACCAGGGCTTTCGCTGTGAAAATATCAACTGGAGCATCAAACCCCATCAACACTGGCTTGTGTGTGGCAGCAACGGTTCCGGCAAGTCAGCACTGGCTGCGATACTGACCGGGGCAGGGGACATAGATGGTGGATTCGTCACCGGCTTGCCCGAGCGCATCGGAGTGGTCTCGTTTGAGGCTCAGGCAGAGTTGATTGAAGCTGAACGGCGCAAGGATGACGCCGACATCATGGATGTGATTTCAGAAGGCACGCCTGTACGAGAAATTATCGCCAGTGTTTGCCGCAACCAGGGTCTGGCCGATGAACTGTGCCAGAAGTTCGGATTACAGCCATTGCTTGACCGAGCGTTCCGAAAGTTATCCACCGGAGAAACCCGCAAAGTCATGCTGATAAGAGCATTAACCTGTGCTCCTGAACTACTGGTGCTGGATGAACCGTTTGAGGGGCTGGATGTGGATAGCCTGGCTGCGCTGCAGCAGCATCTGATTTCCATTGCCAGTGAGGTTCCAATGGTAATCGTGCTGAACAGACTGGACCAGTGCCCGGAGTTTGTCACGCATGTGGCCGTTATGAACAACGGAGAGCTGACAAACCAAATTGAACGAAGCGACTCACAGGCGTTTAAAGAGCTGGAGCAATTGCTGCACCTGAAAACAACAGACATGTTGGTACCACCTGCCGACCCGGATCATACCCTGCCAACCCTTGATGCAGAACAACCCTTGGTGCGCCTTAACAACGCTGCTATCAAGTACACCGATGTCGTTATTTTCGATGAGCTGGACTGGACAATAAACCGCGGCGAGCATTGGCAATTGACCGGCCCAAACGGTAGCGGTAAAACCGCCTTGTTGTCGCTGATCACCGGCGATCACCCACAATGCTACGTTAACGATATTACAGTATTTGGTTTTAAACGCGGCAGCGGCGAAAGCATATGGCAGATCAAACAGTTTATCGGCTATGTCTCAACCGCCTTGCAGTGGGAATACACCGTTGGTACGAGCTTGCGCAACGTAATCATATCCGGCTTTTACGACAGTATTGGCTTATACAGCAAATATACTGACAACCAACGCGACATC
>CALFCE010000190.1 GCA_937951215.1 uncultured Granulosicoccaceae bacterium | reverse complement strand
CCTGCCGGTCGTCGGACCCGAACCGGTTGACGAGACCGAACTCTCAACATTGGTGCTGCGGGCGATCCCGGTTAACGCGTCGATCGATACGGTCAGAGATTGTCTGCAATCCTGCGAAATTTCAACACCACCAGGTACAGTTGCACACACACCCAATGCGCAACCGTTAACTTTACTGTTGCCTGTCGAGCCGTGCAGGCTGAGTTCAAAAACCGAGCTTGCTGCTGGCACACTTCAGCTCGATCTGTTTTTGCAGCCGCTTGACAGCGAGCGCACTGTTATTCGCGGATTATTATCGGCACAGGGAGAGCTGGGGTTGTCTTTGCAGGGGCCGGATTGTGATGGCGCTGATAGTCTGCGTTGGCTGAAAACATGTAATCGGACGCTGTCGAATGCCCGGGATCGTGCCGAGTTGATGGCTGCAGAGCTTGAGCGCCAAGCGCCGTGGCAAGTGTCCATTATTCCGGTCAGCGAATCTCAAGCCCGTCTGCCAGCGCTGAATTCCACACCGGCAACCCATCAGGTTGTGGTGAGCGAGATTGTTGATGAGACGGAGGACATCAAAAAGCTGGTTCTGCAGCCGCTTGATGTTTTGCGGGATACCGATCGGCCGGCCAATCGGCCGGCCAGGTCGCAAGCCAGCCCCGGTAGTGAACGTTTGCTGCCCACTTTTCAACCGGGTGCTCATATCGACGTGCATCTTCAGAACGGTATCACCAGACAATACTCACTGACCAATTCACCCGGGCAAACCGGCTCCTACGTTATCGGCGTTAAAAGAGATCCTGAGTCTAGCGGTGGATCATCCTACTTGCACCAAAATGTAAAGGCGGGTGATGTACTGGCTGTGTCTGCACCACGCAATAATTTTCCATTGCGAAGAGATGCGGTTAAAACCCTGTTTATTGCAGGTGGCATTGGAGTCACACCGCTATTGTCGATGGCGTCGGCCCTTCACCACAATGCACTCGCCTTTGAATTACATTATTTTGTGCGTGACAAAAACCAGGTGGCCTTTGCAGACAGCTTGCGATCGCTTGACAGTGGTGTGGGTTCAATCACTGTGCACGATGGGTTGTCTGCAATTGAAACGGTAAGCACCATTCAGCAATTGTTGAGCGATTATCAGCCTGCGCATCACGCCTATTTCTGTGGTCCAGAGCCAATGCTGCAGGCGGGGAGAGATTTGGCTGAGAAAAACAGCTGGCCGCAGGAAGCTGTGCATTTTGAATATTTTAAAAACCATCTTGCCGTTGATGACAGCCGGAGTTTTACTGTCTCGCTGGCGCGTTCCGGGTTGACCCTGCAAGTACCGGCGGGTACGACGCTGTTGCAAGTATTGCGGGAAAACGGTGTGGATCTGCCTTCCTCGTGTGAGCAGGGCGCTTGCGGGACCTGCAAGGTGGATGTCATCAACGGAGAACCCCTGCACCAGGATGTTTATCTCAACGAAACAGAAAGACAAAGAGGGGACTGCATGATGACGTGCGTCTCGCGTGCTATCACTGACAGTCTGACGCTGGATATTTAACAGTGAGCCAATTTCCCCTTATCCAATTTATCCCAAATCGACTTGTTCCAGATCGACTTGTTCCGGATTTAACTATCCCGGTTCCACTAATCAAGGCCCTACCAACAGTGGAGCCGGTTGCCATGACCTCCGTCAGTGGGTTGATAAAATACCAGAAGTTCCGGGTAGCCGCGTGATAACACTTTACGACTACGAACTGTCCGGTAACTGTTACAAGATCCGACTCTTGTTATCGATGCTCGGAATCGACTACACCAGCAAAGTCGTGGAGTTTTATCCGGCTGCTGAATACAACGATGCCTGGTTCCGCGAGATTAATCCGCTCGGCACGTTGCCGGTTCTGACTGATGATGCTGGTTCTCATAATGCAGTCGAGACCGAGTGTGGTGCTGACACTGAGGGTAGCACTGGCATAAATAGTAGCACTGGCACAAAGAGTAGCACTGGCACAGGGGGTGGAGCTGTCGGTGTTGAAACAGCAACTGCTGAGACAGCGCTGACACTGTGCGACAGTGCTGCCATTCTGGTCTATCTCGCTCATCGTTATGATGCCAGTGCAAAGTGGTACCCCGCAGCTGATTCGGCACGGCTGGCAAAGGTCACGCAATGGTTGGCATTCGCCGACAGCCTGGTCGCATCTGCATCACAGGCGCGGCTTGCCGAGGGCTTCTTTTTTAATGTGGATGCAGAGCAATGTCGGGCAAGGGCACATGAACTGTTCCGGGTGCTGGACGAACATTTGTGGTTTACTGAACGCGCGGGGCAATCCTGGTTGGTGCCGGGTGATCATCCCAGTATTGCCGACATTGCCTGCTTCCCGTATGTGATCCTGTCAGAAGAGGGCAGTATCTCGCGACAGGACTATCCTGCCATCCGCCGCTGGACTGACCGGGTCAAACGTTTACCCGGGTTTATCGTGATGCCCGGTGTGTTTCCGGCAGGTCCGGGCCTGGTCTCGGTTGATACGGTATCTGACAACACAGGTAAACCGATATGAGCGCGTTACTGGAGCTTAAGGGGGTCAGTAAGATCTATCCGTCGGTGATTGCCAATGACCGGGTTGATCTGACCATCGAGAGTGGCGAGATACACGCGATACTGGGTGAGAATGGCGCTGGCAAATCTACCTTGATGAAATTGATTTACGGTGTCAGTCAACCTGACACAGGTCAGATGCGCTGGCAGGGTCAGCCAGTGCAAATCAAGAGCCCGGCACATGCCAGATCGCTGGGTATCGGAATGGTGTTCCAGCATTTTTCTCTGTTTGAAACCCTGACCGTCGCGCAGAACATCTCATTGGCGGTCAAAGGTAATCTTGGAACCCTGTCACGCAGGATAGAAGAGGTAGCCGACAGTTTTGGAATGCCCTTGTCGCCGGATACCATGGTGCATTCCTTATCCGTAGGTGAGCGACAGCGAGTCGAGATCGTACGTTGCATCCTGCAGGAACCCAAATTGCTGATTCTGGACGAGCCCACGTCAGTCTTGCCGCCACAGGGTGTGCAATTGCTTTTCGCAACGCTAAAAAAGCTGGCAGCTCGCGGCTGCAGCATTTTGTATATCAGCCACAAGCTGGAGGAAATCAGAGCGCTGTGTGATAGCGCTACCGTCCTGCGCGATGGCAAGGTTGTCGGCACGGCAGATCCAAAACGTGAGTCTGCGGCGTCATTGGCGACCATGATGATCGGTCACGATATACCTGTGGCAACACATGCGGAAGCAAGCACCGATGGAGTTATCCGTCTTGCAGTTGAAGATCTGTCTTACGAACCGGAAGATCCGTTTGGTACTACTCTGAAGTCGGTATCGATGAACGCAAAAGCTGGAGAGATTGTCGGGATTGCAGGTGTCTCCGGCAACGGACAGAACGAATTGATGCGACTGATCTCCGGAGAAACGACGCTTGCCAGGACCGGCAAGGGCGTGATCATGATCAATCAGACCGTGGTTAATGCCATGTCTGCTGCAAAAAGACGACGCCTGGATTTTGCCTTTGTTCCTGAAGAGCGTTTGGGGCGTGGGGCAGTGCCGGATTTGTCCCTCGGTTACAACAGCCTGCTGACCGGGCATGAGCATGGTTTGTCGAGATTCGGTTTTATCCGCTTCGGGCGCATGCAGCAACGCGCGCAGCGCTGTATTGCCGAGAATGATGTCAGGTGCGGGGGTGATAATGCGAGGGCTGGCAGTCTGTCCGGCGGCAATCTGCAAAAATTTATTGTAGGTCGTGAAATCGGTTTGTCGCCAAGCTTGCTGGTGCTCTCGCAACCGACCTGGGGGGTTGATGTTGGTGCTGCCGCCGCTATCAGGCAATCGTTGATTGCACTGCGCGATAGCGGTGTGGCAGTCGTTATTGTGTCGGAAGAATTGGAAGAGTTGTTCGAAGTGACAGATCGGCTTCACGTTATGTTCGAAGGGCACCTGTCACCGTCGCTGGATACTCGCGCTACCGATGTCAATCGCATTGGTGAGTGGATGACCGGGCAGTTTTTGTCTGTAGCCTCTGGCCCCGCGAATGCCAGCACCGGTGATGGTAACGAGTTGACTGCAGATTCTGCAACAAACGGAGCTGGTGCCTGATGACGGGATTTAAAATAATACCGCGCTCGCAGTCCTCGTTCCTTGCGCAACTTTTGGTGCCGGTTGCAGCGATCGTGCTCACCCTGCTTGCAGGCTCGGTATTTTTTACCTTGCTGGGCAAATCGCCGCTGGCCAGCTTTTACGCTTTTTTTATCGAGCCACTCACCAGCCGCTACGGGATTGGAGAAGTGTTGCTTAAAATGGGCCCCTTGTTACTGATAGCGCAGGGGCTTGCCATCGGGTTTCGGGCAAGAGTCTGGAACATCGGAGCAGAAGGTCAGTTGTTGCTGGGTGCCATTGCTGCTGGTGCTATTGCATTGCAGTTTGAACTATCGGATTCTGTCTGGTTGTTGCCTTCCATGATCCTTGCCGGGACCTTGGCAGGTGCCGGGTGGGCAGCCATCGCTGCATTTCTGCGAACCCGATTTAACGCCAACGAGATTCTGGTGACCTTTATGTTATCCAGTATCGCTCTGCAGTTACTCTATTATCTGGTCAGTGGACCGTTACGCGATCCCATGGGCATGAGTTTTCCGCAATCCGCGATGTTCGGTGACGCTGCGATGTTCTCCCCACTGTTGTCCGGAACCCGGGTTAACACCTCTTTGTTTCTGGGGCTGGTGGCAACACTGTTAGCCTGGATTTTTGTGCAACGCAGTATGCCCGGTTATAAACTGCTGGTCAGTGGCCTGGCTCCCGGGGCTGCAGGTTACGCCGGGTTTGCAGCCAACCGTGCGGTGTGGCTGGGCCTGTTGATCGGAGGGGCGGCCGCTGGTATGGCCGGTGTTGCCGAAGTTGCCGGCCCGCTTGGCCTGCTGCAACGAAACATTTCTCCGGGCTATGGATTCGCTGCCATCATCGTCGCTTTTCTGGGTGGCCTGCACCCGATCGGTATTGTGTTCGCTGCTTTTTTTATGGCGCTGATTTACGTTGGTGGCGATATGTCGCTGGTCTCTGTCGGTTTGCCAAATGCATCCACCACGATTTTCCAGGGCATGCTGCTGGTGTTCTATCTTGCCTGCTATCTATTCGTCAATCATCGAATTCAGCGGCAAGTTGCCAGTGGGACAGTTGCCAGTGCGGAAGTGGGCGGATCCGACGCGGACCACACTGGATCAGGAGCGACTGGACATGCTTGATTCTCTGGTCTTTGTCCTGGCAGGTACGCTGGCCGCGGCGACACCCTTGATCCTTGCAGCGATGGGGGAGTTGGTTGTCGAGAAAAGCGGTGTACTGAATTTGAGTATTGAGGGCATGATGGCGACCGGGGCTGCTACCGGGTTTGTCGTTGCAACACAAACAGATTCAACCGTTGCAGGATTCGCCATGGCCGCATTGGCCGCGATGCTCTTGTCATTGATTTTTGCCATTCTGGCGCTGGGCTTTCTGGCCAGCCAAGTGGCGACCGGATTGGCGGTTGGAATTCTCGGGCTAGGGGTGTCGGTGTTAATCGGCAAGGACTTTGAAGGCACCACGATCAAACCGCTGGAAAAAGTCGATCTGGGTTTCCTCAGTGATTTGCCATTACTGGGAGAGGTATTGTTTGCTCAGGATGTGGTGGTCTACCTCGGCATTGCCAGCGTGGTGCTGGTGAGCTTTGTCCTTAATCGCACCAAATTGGGGCTTGTGATCCGTGCTGTCGGTGAATCACCGGAAGCGGCAAATTCGATTGGATATCCGGTTTTGCTGGTGCGTACCTGTGCGATCGCTTTCGGTGGCGCTATGGCAGGACTCGGGGGCGCTCACCTGACGCTGTCCTACACGCCGCTTTGGGCCGAAGGGCTGGTTGCCGGACGTGGCTGGATCGTGGTCGCACTGGTTGTCTTTGGTACCTGGCAAGCACCGAGAATTGCCATCGGTGCCTATCTGTTTGGCGCTGTTTCGCTGATCGAACTATTTGTACAAGGGCAGGGTTTTGCCATACCATCACAGTTAATGTCTGCGATGCCTTACATTATCACTATTGTTGTGCTGGCTGCGATCTCGCGCAATCCCAGAGTGGTCAGGCTTAATTACCCGGCGTCATTGGGATTGCCATATCTGCGCAGCGAGTAGAGTAGTGAGTGATCCGGCATTGCCAGTATCTGCCTAAAGAATGTTAATCGTCTCTTCCCAACCTATAGGGTATTTCAAGTGAAATCATTGCTAAAAAACGCTGTCTTCAAATTCCGTCGGCTATCGTGGCGCGACCCGGCTGGTCTGTTGGCTGCAGGTGTGTTGCTGCTGGGTCTGTCCGTCAATGCCGTCGCTGCGGATAAACTCAAAATTGGTTATATCTACCCGTCGCCAGTCGGTGATGTGGGTTGGGCTTATGAGCTGGATCGTGGCCGGCAGGCGATCGAAGCTGAATTTGGTGATCAGGTCGAGAGCATCGTGGTCGAGAATATTCCGGAAGGGCCGGATGCTGCGCGCATCATGAATCAGTTTGCCGCGGAAGGCGCAAAGATGATCATGCTCGGCTCCTTTGGTTATATGAACGATGGTTTGAAACTGGCCAAGCGCTATCCCGATATCAAGATCATTCATGCCAGTGGTTACAAGCTGGCAGACAATATGGGTAATTTCCAGACGCGCAATTATGAATCTGCATATGTTGCTGGTATGAGCGCCGGCTACGTGACCAAGAGCAATACCATTGGTATGGTCGCGGCCTACGCGATCCCCGAAGTGGTCGGTATCATCAATGCCTTTACTCTGGGTGCTCAATCGGTCAACCCTGACGTCACCATGAAAGTGGTCTGGCTCAATTCCTGGTTTGACCCCAGCAAGGCGCAGGAGTCAGCGCGTTCCCTGATTGCTCAACAGTCTGATGTCATTTTTTCCATTTATCAGGATACGCCTTCGGTTGTTACTGTCGCTGAGGAAGAAGGTGTTTACGTGGTTAACACCAGCTCTGACATGAAAAAGTATGCTCCCAAGCATCTGCTGGGCTCGATGCAAATCAGTTGGAAAAACCATTTTATCGAGCAAACCCGCGCCGTCCTCGATGGCTCCTTCAAAGGTATTGCGTACTGGGGTGGTATGGCAGAAGGTGCTGTCAGCATGGAATCCTGGAGTGACGACCTGACGGCTGAGCAAGTGGCTGCATTGAATGCAAAGATCACTGACATTACCGACGGAAAATTTCATCCGTTTACCGGCCCCATCACCGGGCAGGACAACAAGGTCATGATTGCTGAAGGTGAAACTATTTCCGATCCGGATTTGCTCGGGATAAGCTGGTTGGTTAAAGGCGTCGAAACAAAACTGCCGAAATAGCCGATCCGAAAAGCGATCCAGGCCCCGGATAAGCGGCAGCTCGATTGCTCTATCCGGGTTATTTTAAAAGGACTGTTCTCAATAATATGGTGAACAGTCCTTTTAAATTTGTCTTCGTGAATTATCACCGATTACTGATTTCTCCGATGCGTGCGTGTGACCCTGCCCTGGCAGGAGTATGCGCATTTCTTTTTGACAGGGGATTTATTTGACCACGGCGCAATGCTTTGCAGGCAGGTTTATTCACACCCCTGCACCAGATCAGCTGCAGGTGTTGGAGCAGGCGCTGGTATCGGTTGATAGCGCCGGCGTTATTGTTTCAATACTGACACCACAGCAGGACGGGTATTCGCAATCTGTTGCCGCGGCGCGAGAAGCGGGCACATTGACACGCGCTGAGGGTGAGTGTTTTTTTATACCAGGTCTGGTGGATCTGCATATCCACGCGCCGCAATTTCCGCAACTGGGCAAAGCACTGCATCTGCCCCTGGAAGACTGGCTGCAACGTTGCACGTTTCCATTGGAAGCCCGCTACAGCGATGTTGAATTTGCAGTGTCTGTGTACTCGTCCCTGATCGACACCTTGCTGGCTAATGGCACCACCAGCGCAGTATATTTTTCTACTATCCATCGTGAGGCGACCGCAGTACTTGCCGAACTTTGCTTGCAAAAACATCAACGGGCCTGGGTAGGTCGTGTGGCGATGGACGATCAGGGGCAGTGTCCGGACTACTATCGCGATGCCTCAACCGAACAGGGATTGCTGGATTCGGAACAGTCGATAACCGATATTCGAAATCTTCCCGGCAACACAGCAGCTCGCGTGCAGGCAATTTTGACACCGCGATTTATCCCGTCCTGTACCGATGCGATGTTGCAGGGGTTGGGGGAGCTGGCGCGTCGTTATGATTGCCCGGTACAAACTCATTGCTCGGAAAGCGACTGGGAACATCAGTATGTGCTGGATCGCTTCGGGGTCAGTGATACAGAAGCGCTTGATCAATTCGGCTTGCTGACACGTCAAACTGTTCTGGCTCATTCCAATTTTATCGGCAGCTCCGATATGTCCGTGATCAAACAACGCGGCTCGGGGATTGCTCATTGCCCGATGTCCAATGCCTATTTTGCCGGTGCCGTATTTCCATTGCGCAAAGCGTTGACCATGGGACTGAATGTGGGGCTGGGTACGGATATTTCAGGTGGCCCCAGTGCGTCCCAGTTTGATAGCTGTCGCTGTGCGATTGCGGCTGGCCGTATGCTCGAGTCAGGTGTCGATGCGAGTGTGTCTGCAGATCAGCGAGGAATAGCGGATTCTCGGATCGATTATATTGAAGCGTTTTATCTCGCAACTGCCGGTGGAGGCGACGTGCTGAATTCACCGATAGGCAAATTCGAAACAGGCTATCACTTCGATGCCGTGATGATCGACCCCGCCGCCGATAACAGCAACCTTCAGTTTTTCGAACAACTGGATTCTACCGAAGATCTTTTCCAGAAAACCCTGTACGCAGCTACGCGCAGTAATATCGTAGGTGTTTGGGTGGATGGAGCAAAA
>CALFCE010000189.1 GCA_937951215.1 uncultured Granulosicoccaceae bacterium | reverse complement strand
CAAGCGAGCAGGACGGCGATAATCAGTTTGGGCATCAGTTAATCTCCAGATATCAGTATCTTATAAATATCTGATCAGCGAATGACGCTGTCAGGGGTCTAACTACTTAAAGATTTCGACCGAGTACATCACCTAAAGTTTCCCACCCGGCAACTATTTTTCTATCCCTTTTCTTTTAGAAGTCATCTCAAAATCAGAGCATGTGCGCAAGATCAAGGCGCGCGCCGATCGAGTAGCGGAGTTTACACGCTAGTAAATGAGCAACGCAGAGCGAACCGCAACGCAGAGATTCCATGCAGGATCGATTTTGAGACGGCTTCTAGTTATGCACAACCGGTTTGGATTGCATCCGACTAACGGTTTCACGCTCGGCACGCTTGCACCGCATTGGAGGAAGCCCTTTATCCATTAGCTCCATATCCTCCAGCACCATATCACCCATTTGTTTGAACGCGACATCCAAAGCGCCTGCTCGGTGCGAGGAGCGAATGAAGTTCGGTAGCATTCGGATTCGATGATTTTCAGGCATCGGTTCCATCGGGAAAACATCACTGGCAGCATAAATATGCCCTGATTGGGCAGCATCCATCAAGGCTTCGAAATCCACAACTTCAGCACGGGATAGCAGAATAAAACGGGTACCCTTGCGCATCGCAGCAAATGCGCTGGCATCAATAAAATTCAGATTGTCAGAGGTGACGACTGTCGTTACAAACAGAAAATCCGAGTTTGAAATAACCTCCTGCAGATTGCTTGGCTCTGCACCATTTTCCATTACTACCGACGGTGGTAACCAGGGATCATATACCTTCATCTGGCAGTTAAATCCAGCCAGTTTTTTGTGCAGCGCTCGGCCCAGATCCCCATACCCGATAATGCCAACGTCTGCATTCGTCAACAGCCGTGCCTGAGTATTTCCGTCGCCTCCCCATCGTTCGTTACCGAGCCTGAAAGCACTATCATTGTCAGTAATGCCCCGGGCAAGATCGAGCGCCAGCCCCAATCCCAACTCTGCCACCGGAACAGCAAACACAGCACCTGTTGTGAGCACGTAAATGCCGCGTTCGAAAACGGTTTGGTAGGGCATGTTATTGATCAGATTCGATTCGACATTCAACACAGCCCGTAAACTCTGCAAAGTAGCAAGAGTGTTATCAGAGATTGGGGGCTGCCCAATGATGTAGCGAGCATCATTCAGCAGTTCAGGTGGGAGTTTGTCCAACGCCTCATCAGTGGTTTCAACCAATTCATACTTGCTATGAAGATGAGCTAATTTATCGGGAGTGAAGATCAGTTCAAGACTTCTTGGTGCGGGCGATGACAATACGACAGGCTTCATGGTAATCCTCTTTTTCTTAAAGTAAAACGATTTACAATTTAGGTAAACCTATCTATATTGGGGGACTCTTCTGAATAACGCGCCAACCAATAAATAGTGTAATTCAACTTGATGACAAATACTGACATTAAAGTAGGAATGAAAGCCGAAACCGAGATTGTGGTCGGCACACGCGATACAGCTCATCATGTGGGCAGTGGCAAAATTAAGGTACTGGCAACTCCAGTCATGGTGATGCTTCTTGAAGAAGCCGCGTTATCGGCAGTAGAAAAATACCTGCCACCGGGACTTCAGACGGTAGGTACTCAACTCAACATTAGCCACATAGCTGCAACACCCGTTGGCATGCGGGTCGTGGCTCATGCAGAAGTTGTGGAGGTTATTGGCCGGAAGATAATCTTCAAGGTGTGGGCAGATGATGAGAGTGAACGTATCGGTGAAGGAACTCATGAACGTATTGTGGTGGAGCTAGAGCGTTTCGATAAACGGATTGATTTGAAAGCCCGGACTTAATCTGTACAACGTATAAGTTCTTGCCGCTCAACACATTGACCGGTGTCCCGAACAAATATTTACTCGCATAGTTCGACGTTGGGTATTACTCCTCTCCCAAAATTGCGGCAGCCTTTGCAAAGTAATCAAGACTGCCAAAATTGCCTGATTTAAGCGCTAGCACGAGATTGTCACCGGCACGCAGAGCAGGAACCCCAGGATCGATTTCTGTACCGATGTGGAGTGTAGTGAGACTAAGGCTCTCCACTACCGCACCGGATGTCTCCCCACCTGCGATCAGCAGTCGCGTAATACCCAGTTGCACTAAAAGCTGCGCAACTTTCCCGAAAAAACTTTCAAGCACGGTTGCAGAGGTGTCTCGGCCATAAACCTCCTGAAGCTCTCGCACTTCCTGCGGATCAGCTGAGCTGTAAGCCAGTGGCAATCCGTCGGTATCATGGAGCCATTGGGCAACCTTTTCGGGAGTCTGTTTGCCATCAATAACACTAGCCAGATCAATTTTGAGGCCGGGATGCACTTGCAGGTGGTGTTTTATCTGACTCCGAGTGGTACTGGAGCACGATCCGGATAGTAACGCAGCCTTACCTTTTTGTGACTGCCATGCAACACGATTGGCCTGACAACCAAAGTTGGCGGGCAAACCCAAAGCCAAACCTGAACCACCAGTGATCAGTGGCAAGCCCTTTGCTGCGGCACCAATCTCAATAAGATCTTGATCACGCATTGCATCAATAACAATCATTCGTTTACCCGACTGGTGCTCGACTTCCATGCGGTCTGCAATTGCAGAGGCTCCCTGGAAGACTGTTTCAGCAGGTACCAATCCCACTTTGTATTGGCTCTGCGCTGCCAGGAGTCGGCGCAGACTGGCATCGGTCATCGGAGTTAGCGGATGGTTTTCCATACCACTTTCATTGAGCAAAACATCGTTTACAAAAAGATAACCTTGATAGATAGATCGACCAGTCCCGGGGAATGCCGGGCAAACGATAACTTTGGGTGCATCGAGTGCATCGGCCAGGGCATCTACAACCGGACCAATATTTCCCTTTTCCGTGCTGTCGAATGTTGAACAGTATTTGAAATAGAACTGCTGACAACCTTGGGATTCGAGCCAAGTCAGTGCCTCGAGTGAAAGTCGCACGGCTTCCCTTGGATCAATTGATCGAGATTTGAGAGAGACAACACCCGCCTCAATGTCGTCAGCTGCGGCAGCAGACGGCACACCGTTAAATTGCACGGTCCGCATGCCCGCCTTTGCCAATGTATTTGCCAGGTCGCTGGACCCTGTAAAATCGTCGCCAATACAACCTAAAAGCATTTTTATTACTCCTCTCTGACGCCGGGTAATGTCAAATTCGAGTTACGCGCATAAATCTTGGCAACTGCAGCATCATCTTCCTTTCCCAGGCCGGCACCCGATGCGGCCAGGAACTGCTGCAGAGCAATGGCCGTTATCGGCGCGCTAAATTTTGCTGACTTGGCAATATCCAATACGATACCAAGATCTTTTGGCCAAATATCCACTGAACTTCGAGGTGTGTAGTCTCCATCAATGATGTGAGGGGCACGGTTTTCCAGCATCCAGCTGGTACCCGCGCATTTACTGATCACATCAAGGAACTGCTGTGGTTCCACGCCTTGTGTCATGCCAAACGTCATTGCTTCAGCCATCATTGCTATGTGTGTACCCGCAAGCATCTGGTTAACGGATTTCATGGCAGAGCCGGCCCCCGCCGAATCACCCAGTTCAAACACTGTTTCAGCGGTGGCATCCAACACTGGTTTTGCAGCAGCAAATGCGAGCGGTGTACCAGACGCCATAACCGATAAGCAACCTTCCGCGGCTTTGGCGGCACCACCTGAAATGGGTGCGTCCAGGTAGTGAACATCTGCTGCATTACATCGCTTTTCCATATCCCGGGCAAAATCCGGTGCTACCGTGGCACTGGCAATCACAACCGAACCCGCTTTCATTCTGGAAACACAGCCTTCATCACCGAACAACACGTTCTCGGTTTGCGCAGCGTTCAGGACCACAACAATCGCAGCATCCAGCGTTTTCGCTACGTCAGCCAGCGTGCCCACAGCTCCCCCTTCGCTGACAAAACGCTGCTGCTGCTCTGGAGCTACATCGAAGCCATAAGTTTCGTGGCCGGCTCGAAGAACCGATTGCGCGATGCCATAGCCCATCGACCCAAGACCAACTACGCCAATTTTTAACCCCATGATTTTCTTCCTTTTTCAGAGTAATGTAGGGAGCCAGAAGTATATGTTTGCGCAAACATATTGGAAGCGCACAGAATATATGTTTGCGCAAACACATGTCAAGATCTAAACTTACTAATCCGTTAACCAAGACTGAGCAAGATCGTGTCTCGATCCTCGAAACCAACGACTTATGACGTGGCCAAACGAGCAAAGGTCAGCCAGATGACAGTTTCACGCGTGCTGCGTGACAAAGGCTATGTCTCAAAGAACGTTACTGAGAAAGTACTAAAGGCTGCTGAAGAAATCGGTTACGTACGCAACAATTTAGCAGGGTCGTTTGCGGAGCAATCAACCAATTTGATCGGCGTTGTTATTCCATCGTTGTCGAACAGTGTATTCACTGAGGTATTGTCGGGTTTTGAAGATGTAATCCACGAATCATCTTTGCAAATAGCCATCAGTGTGAGCCACTACGACCAACAACGAGAATTTAATCTGGTAAAGGATATGCTTGCCTGGCGACCCGCAGGTATCGTGCTAACCGGCATGGAGCATGATGAACGGACCCGTAACTTACTAAAGCAAAACAACGTAAATACCATAGAGTTGATTGATGTTGATGGCCAGCCGATTTCGAAATGTGTGGGTCTGTCACATCGCTCTGCAGCAGAGGCTATGGCCTCACATCTGATAGAAAATGGGCACACCCGATTTGGTTATGTAGGCAGTGCCCTGCAAGTCGATGAAAGAGCGAAGAAACGTAAAATCGCTTTTGAACAGAAACTCGCAGACAATGGGCTCAAAATTGAGCGAACTGCCCTATCGCCAGAGCCGTCTTCAATGCTGCTGGGACGACAGTTAACCGCAGAAATATTGCAGGATAATTGTCAACCAATCGCACTCTATTACTCAAATGATGACATGGCTGCAGGTGGTCTGCTGCACTGCACATCTCAGGGTATATCCATTCCAAAGGATGTTGCCATTGCAAGTTTCAACGGCCTTGAGTTCCTCGACGCTATGCCAATGCGCATAACTACTTTCAAGTCTCCGCGCTATGAGATTGGCCAAATTGCCGGTCGCTACATGCTTGGTGAAATTGACGATAGAATCACGCAACTTTCAGGCGAACTCTTGATTGGCGACACCACTTAGCCTGGCAAGATTCATAACTATCACTTAGGTGAGCAATGCAGTTCACTACCAAAGCCCAACTCGATTAACGACCTATCCTTCTCCGCAATTGTCGAAGAGTTTCCACAGCGATCGGATGCAATGCCTGATCTGGAAACGGATAGACAGAACTTACGTTTATTTCACACAGAACATAAGTATCCAAGCCTAGTTGATTTTTTGGACCAAGCATGACATCGGCATCCCATATCACCGGTAGTTCATTGTCATTTATATCCAGTGTGGCTAGCAGATCTGGCAACCATTCCCGCTCCATTTTTAATTTTACAGGCTGAAATTGAGCCTCACCGACGCCATGATAAATCCTTGCTCCAGGTATAGGTGGCCCAGGTGTAGGTGCCTGTGTTGACTGTTCATCGCGAGTAGACGGTATTAGTGCATTGATTTGTTGATGACCAAAACCCACCACTTTATTATTCACCATATAACAACGAGTCATGCCTTCTGC
This sequence comes from uncultured Granulosicoccaceae bacterium, assembly GCA_937951215.1. Taxonomy (GTDB): domain Bacteria; phylum Pseudomonadota; class Gammaproteobacteria; order Granulosicoccales; family Granulosicoccaceae; genus CALFCE01. The sequence goes on along the minus strand of CALFCE010000189.1, from coordinate 1,702 downwards.
CAATCTGGATTGAAACGGTTGGTCAATCACCGTTTCAGAATTAGTGAAATATGGCGTAAATCGATCAACGAGCTCCGACCAAGTCACTATCTCGTCTGCACTACCACGTGTCGCCTGCCGCACTTTCAACCGTGTAGTTAACTGAATTTCTATTTGCGAAGAATCATCTATACCGGTATTGCCAATGGGGTCGGCAAGCTCTACTGCCCAAACACCACTACCGCTACTACCTCGATTGCGCTTTAGCACCCTTGGACTATTTTCGGCCCACCGATAGGGAAATTTGTTTCTGAATTCATCGATATTTTTATACAGGTGTGTATCAGTGCCCCAGCTCATATCCCTGGTTCGCACGAGCACTTCCTTGGTACCCATCTTCTGGATGAGATCTGGATGAGCACTTACATAAACACCCTGCTCAAACAATTCTCTCAAGAGTTTATTCAGGATTGTTCTGTCCTTGTCACCTTCAAGGGGATTAACCCAGACCAGAACCGCATGCATACCTTGAAGCTGCTGCCTGACACTTTCGGCCGACTGGTCTGTGTAAGGGGCCCCATGTACCGATAAACCAACACTTTCAAGGGCTGCGGCAACCTGTGCCAGACGATTGTCTGCCAATTGCGTACTTGCAGGCTTCTCGGCATCTGTACGCCACAGCAGGGCTACTTGAAACTTATCGGGTGCTTGCACTGACGCTCTCCCGATTATGCGCCCCAGAAAAGAACTCAGAAATGAGCCCGGAAAGTGCACCAGGATAAGTTAAACAGCGGTGGGGTAAAAGGTTTGTGAATAGTAAAAGCACTCGCGTATCCCCTGCTTCAAAAGGACTATCAATAAGCTTGACATGGATACGAGTCTTCGGCTGGCGCCTCACGGGGTGTTCGCAACCCCATAACAATAGTATTCCGTTGGTGCAATCGGATGTCAACTAAAAAAAGGCTACCTTCCGCGCGAAAGCCGCGCAACAATTCAACAACATGGAAAGCAGCAAGAACCAGCCAATCGTTTCGATGGTTGGCCTATCCGGACGCGAAATCGCCACGCCTCCGACAGACCAAGCGTTGGCCAATCGACTCGAGAAAATGGTCTCCAATCGGAACTACACGCAATATTCAACTGAGTACGATACTGACAAAGACAGAATTTTGCGAACAGTGTTTCCAACTATCGCAAATCAGGATAGCTGCGTGGATTGTCATAACCAGTTGCAACCCAACGGCCCTACTTGGGTTAAAGGCGATCTGATGGGTGCTTACGTAGTGGATCGTCCCATTGGTGAGGCACGAAAATCCATTGTCCAATACAGCGTGTTAGTCGGAGTTCTTATCGGATTCGTGACTCTGCTGGGAGGTTCACTGCACGCATACTCCAGACGCTTAAAATCACAGGCCAGTAAACTGAGGCTCTTGGCAGACACCGATCCGCTGACCGGGTGCTTGAATCGCCGGGCATTCAGTGAGGCGTTTGAACAGAAATCCTCACATCAAATCGGTGGTGCATTACTAATTTTGGATCTTGACTTTTTCAAGAGTATTAACGACACCCACGGGCATTCCATTGGTGATCAAGTATTGTTGCACTTTGTTCAACTGGTCCGAACACAAATCAGGGACGAAGACGTACTAGCCCGTATCGGTGGTGAGGAATTTGCCATCATATTGACCGATGCGCAGCATGATGATATCCGTGGATCTGCACA
>CALFCE010000188.1 GCA_937951215.1 uncultured Granulosicoccaceae bacterium | reverse complement strand
TCGTCACTGACCACAGCATGATTCTCAAAAAAGCATGCGGCATCCTGATTAAACGGCTCGATGGGTTTGCCGGTGGAACACCAGGCGGTACCATGCGGTGTATGGGCATGACACATGGCAACAATATCCGGGTGCGCTTCATGCACTGAGGCATGCACGACAAAACCCGCACGGTTAATCGCATGGTTGCCTTCGACAACACGCCCCTCATGATCTGCCAGAATCAGATTGGACATGTTGACTTGTGAAAAATGCACCGCCATCGGATTGGTCCAGTAAAGGTTGTGATGCTCCGGATCACGAACCGAAATGTGCCCCGCCATCCCATAGTCAAAATTGTGCATGGCAAAAGCACGACATCCGGCGACCAGCCGTTGCTTGCGATGTTCCCGTTCCGCTTCGAGGGAACTGAATTCGGGTAGCTCGGGAAAAATCAGCCCTGCTTGTTCCGGTTGATAGATAGAGACCCTGTCTCCCAGTGTGTTGCTTTGGGCTGACTCTGATTTGGTGGCGGTTGACTGTGGCATATTGACCCCTCAATGACTGCTAAATGCAATGACTGCTAACTGCAATGGCTTCTAAATGCACAATTGTGGCTGATGGTGTTTCCAGTTTATATAATCTTACAGGATAGTGGCAACTAGCCATTAAATCCTGTTGCGCGGGATTCGAATAGCTGATTTTCTTAAAAAATTGTTACAGCCCGCTTGGCTGGCCAGCCCCGCCACTCGAAGAGTGTAGGATGGAATAACCCCCCCCCCCGGTAAAATACTTTGAACGATATACGGTGAACGAGTTACTGTGAGCAAGATACTGTGAGCAAGATACTGTGATTTTCAAGCTTCTATTGATACTGCTTGCAGCAGTTGCATTGTTTTTTGTCTGGCGTTGGTTCGACGGAAAGAAAGGCAAGGCAACTCAAGGAACGACTGAGACCATCGCTTCTCCGCAAGATGCTATTGCAAGCACCCCGGCAATTGAACTCCATCCAACTGGCTCGCTTGAACAGTTTGTCAACCTGCCTCTCTGGTATGATTATGAACCTGATGAGGCCAAGCCGTCCACTTATGACAAAACGTTCTGGGAGGTGGAGCCGCAGGGTGAGTACATCTATTTCCTCGCTGGAGACCACAATAAAAACGAAAACGGGCGTTTGAACTTTACGTCAGCTTCGACGGTGTTTTCGGCGCTGGTCAGTCTCGAACCCAACTCTGTCGACATTATGCAATATGACGGTAATCGCTACCAAAGAGCAGCAAACAACAGCACCATTGATATCGACGATATTCTGTCGAAAACGGTAGGAGAGGTGATATCGGATTTACAGAAAGACCAACCTTCAGATCCGTTAAATCACCAATTAGTATCTTTGATGGAGGAACTGCCCAAGGGTGCGTTGGGCAATGCGCGTTTGCTGGTTGGCGGGAATTACTTCACCGGGGAAGGCCTGAAGCTTAGCCTGGTGTACGAAGAATTCCGCTCTCCCGCTGAGGATACCGAATTGGCCAGAGCACTGTGGATCGAGTGCCATTGCATGCGATCAGAGCAAGCACTTGAACCCTTGTTGAATCAATTTTTGCAGCTCGTTGATCGATACAAGAATATGCCCTACATCGCGCTCTCGGGTGCGAAAGTGCTCTAGCCAGCTTTTTTCACAAAGACGAAACCAATGTCCCTGTTCGTGATTAAATCGGTCTGGTAGCGAGTGCTGGTGGGGCGATTTGAACAACAAAGCCAACTATTTCCTGCTGGAACCGTTTGAAATCTATCATCTCTCAAATCAAAAGGTGGCGTCGCAGCAACGACACCTGTTAGAGCAGATTAACAATCTCCACAACGCGAAAGAAAGAGCACTGTTAAGCATTAACAACAGCGTATCGCCGGAATCAGAAACAGAATTCGCAAGCCTGGGGCTGTCCAACTGGAGCAATATACTCTACTACGATTTTAGCCCACGTTGAAAACGCGTTTTACAGCCGGTATGGTATTGCCCATGGGAGTAACGCCGGATCTACAGAACGCGGGTCTATAAAATGAAAATTGAAAAAGAAATGGGGTATACCCATGCTGACTTTTTCCGGCTTCTGCCGGGGGCAATGGGTGACACTCCGTATGAGATTAATGGCTTGGAAGTCGATTGCAAATTACCAACGGGCACTCTGAAAATTACTCTGGGTGAGGAGCGTGAGAGAGTCCTGGTATTGGTGGTACTGCCTTGCATGAATGTTACGTTTGAGTTTAAGGATGTCAGGGACGAGGATCGTGAGAGATTTACGCGGTATTTTGATGTGCGATTTATGAAAGGCCTGGGGTAAAAGCATTGGAAAAGTGGCAGTGAATTCGGTTTTCGTAAAGGTTCTGCTTCCCGAGTGTCAATCTGAAAGCGAGAGCTTGTGATTGACTATAAAATCCGCGAGATGAAAGAGTGCGATTGGCAGGACTACCGATCCATCCGGCTCGATTCTCTTAAAGATTCTCCAGATTCATTCGGTTCAACCTACGAGCGCGAAGTTTCTTTTTCGGCTGATCAGTGGAAAGCGCGATTAAGGCTTTCACCGACAATCCACGATGCTGTGGCCTATGCTGCTATCATCGATCAAGCTTGTATCGGGCTTTGTTCATGCGTCATTAGTACGCCCGGGGCAAAGATAGCCAGCCTCTACCAGATGTGGGTATCACCTCCTTATCGCGGCTCGGGAGTTGGTTCGGCCTTGCTGGGTCGTGCGACAAGATGGGCCGTGAGCAAAGATGTCAAGTGTATTCGGTTGT
>CALFCE010000187.1 GCA_937951215.1 uncultured Granulosicoccaceae bacterium | reverse complement strand
CTCCAGCCCGACCGCCATGATATCCAGTGTAAACCCTGCAGGTAGACTCACTGGAAAGGTATATTGGCCAATAGTGAAGAGTTGCTCGACAAGGGAAACAGACTGAAAATCGGAATCAGCCAGATCACTATTATCTGATTCCACGCGGACTGTTTTTTCTTCAGCCTGCTCAGCCCCTGTATCAGCCCCAGTATCAACTCCGGTTTGAGAAGCCAATTGAGCGGAAGTCGGCCAAGTAAGCGCGAAGCAGACAAAGACTGCCAGGATTCGACGGACCAATGATATCCCCTGTTATTGTTGAGCCGGGGAGACAGGTTACCAAATTTCAGACTGAATCTCTGATGATAAAACTGGCCGTCATCTCTGGCCCCTGCCTGCGCAGCACGGTTGAAGCTCCAACCTATCCTGCAAGATTACCGGGCAAGATTACCGGGCAAGATTACCGGGCAAGGCTACCGGCCGGGCCAGGTAGGTCGGGCTAGTTTGACTGGTCTAGGCTGCCGCTGTTAAGTCTTGTTGCAATGCCTTGGATTCATCAGGGCAACCAGCGAGCAATTTCTGCGATTCATCATCCTCTGCAAGCTCAAATGATCGGCGCTGATTTTCAATACACTGCACCATATCCTTCGCTTCGATTAGTGGGGCAGGCCTGCCGATGTGGTAACCCTGCGCCGCATCAACACCCAGGCGCTGCAAAATCTGAACTATTTGCTCATTCTCGACAAATTCAGCGACTGTGCGTTTACCCATGGCTTTCGCGACGGTCACTATCGAATTGATAAATTTCTGGTGTATCTGATTGGTCTCTAAATCGCGCACAAAGCTGCCATCTATCTTGATATAGTCGACCGGCAACGACTCCAAATAGGAAAAAGAAGAAAACCCGGTACCAAAGTCGTCCAGCGCCAGCCCCACTCCAGCCGATTTTAGTGCTGTCAAATTAGCAATCGCATTGCCATGCATAGCAGCCGTTTCGGTTATCTCGAAATAAATTTGATCTGTGAGCTCGGGGTTCTGATGCAGCACGGCCACAATCTCCTCAATAAATTCATCATCGCTGATAGATAGCGCCGACAGGTTGATGTTCACATGATCGAGACCAATGTCGAACAAGGGGTGTGACTTCAGCCAATGTATTGCTGCGTTGACGACCCACATGTCAATTCTGGTCATTAGGCCGTATTTTTCGGCAACAGTCAGGATGGGGAATGGCGATAACGGCGTACCATCTGTATCGAGAAATCTGAGCAGGAACTCGACACTGTCCAAACGGGAGCTTTCCGGATTAAGCTCAACCAAACGTTGATAAAAGAGACACAGACGATTATTGGCCAGCGCATGATGAATCAAGTTAACCGTATCAAAATCGGTTTGACGAACCTCCAGCATTTTGTGATCTGCCTGAAAAAAGCGCAATCGACTGCCTCCGAGTCTTTTTGCTTCGTAGCATGCGCTATCAGCCGATGCCATCACAGCCACCTCACTGGTGGTTGACGAATCGAAATAACAGGCACCCAAACTTGCACTGATGGCCAGTTGTCTGCCATCAAATTCAATACGCTTCGCCAGTATATCTTGCAACAATGAGTGTGCCATGACGCGAAACTCTTCATTACTGCAATTTGAAAATAACACCACAAACTCGTCTCCACCATAACGTGCAGCGGTGACAATAGGTTTACCTTTTTCCGAGTCAGAAAATCTTGCTGACAACTCACTTTTAAAACTCTCAATACAGACACCGAGTCCTGCAATCAACTTGTCTCCGGCAGTGTGGCCAACTGTGTCATTAACAATTTTAAATCGATCCAGATCCAGAAAAACCAAGCCATGACTATCCCCTTCACGGAATACGCGCTCCAAGTGAAGATGAAATCCTGTGCGGTTGAGCAATTTTGAAAGGGAATCATGGTGGGCAAGCTTGCGCATTTCATCAGCATACTGTGACTTCTCGGCAACATGCATTTTCAACTTCTGGTTCAGCTCAGTGAGATTGCGATTGTCCAGAATTTTCTGTCGCAGGTAGAACCCCCCAGCAACAAAGAAAAACACCATCATGCCAGCTACAAATTGGTAGGCAAATATCAGCTGTGCACGAAGCTCCTTTTCCATATTGTGGTGTTTGTCGTGCGAATTTCTCAGCAACTCAATAACACGGTTATCAAGCTCTTCCCGCTGGTCAACCAGGGGTTGCCAATCAGCCAGATTGTATTTCAAAAATTCCTGATCATTGCGTTGTAAATAGGGAATTTTTTGCTCCAGCGAGGATATTTTTTGGCCTGCCAGCTGCCTCAGCTCATCTGCCAGGTTGCTACTCCCAACCAATCCCTGAAGTTCCTTTTCGCCAATAAATGGTGAATCAAGAATTTCAGCAAGGTTTTCAAGTTTAAAAATATCGAGAGAACGAAACCAGTCTTTATATTCATTAAAATCGGCAATCACATCACTGTGTGCCACGGTAACATCACCGTCAATGTAGCGAGCCAGTGTCCGCATGAACTGTTCCTGCGAAACCCCCAGACGTGCTGTACTCCAAACCCATTCAATTTGATTCGATGAGTTTGCGGTTTCCCAGGAACTTGCTGATTTCTGTTGAGCTTCCAGCTTTTCAAGTAACAGATACACGGCAAAAGCCATGATCAGACCCAAAAGGGAAATACGAAAGGAACTGTTTTTGAGAACTCCATCTCGATACAACATAGAAAAACATCCGGCAACGAATCAATAAAAATTACGGCTTTCGTCGAAGCGCTTAACCTCAAAACACCGTATCAACCGACAAGTCGAAATAACGAAAATCTTTCACGGGTGAAACACAACAACACCATAAGATAGGTCGTGCAATCTTCATGCCGCTACAAAAGTTTACAAAGATCTGAAGAGGAAGATCAGTGCAATTCCAGATGACTGCGAATAACCGGTGCAAACTGTCTGTCAGCACCAACAGTGTGATGCCTGCGAGTAACGTAACCGATGGAGGGGTGATATCTGCAATTGGCAATGGAAAATCACGATCAATGCAATTTGAGATGGCTATGAGTTGTGCGATGCAAGCGGTCACGCACCATAATCAACAAGGTTGCGAAAAAACCGTGTATGGCAGTCTGGTGGCGTCGGTAGAGCATACGATACACGATGCGCGCAGCCCAGCCTTCAATAAACAGAGAGCCTTTCATCAAATTCCCCATTAAATTACCGACCGTCGAATATTCACTCAGACTGACCAACGAGCCGTAGTCCTGATAGCTGAATTTTTTTAGCGCTTTTCCAGCATATTGATTGCGTATGTTGGTATACGCGGTCGATGCCATCTGATGGGCAGACTGGGCTCTGGGTGGTACTACCTCTGGCTCACCACTGCCATTGGTATCAGTGTCAGTTTCGCTGTGCGGCATCTTGCAATGACAGCAATCGCCAATAACGAACAATTCAGGATGCGATACAGTGTTCAGACAGGCGGTAGTCACTACCCTGCCGATTCTGTCTGTTTCCAGTCCAGATTCTGCCAGCTGACCGGGCGCGCGAATACCCGCTGCCCAGACAGCAAGATCTGCCGGGAACACGTGACCGTCCCGGGTCTTGAGTTCCGACCCGGTGACCTCGGTAACCAATGCACCGGTGTTCACCGAGACTCCCAACGATTCCAGTTCACCGGTTACCGTCTGGCTGATACGCTCCGGCAGATTACCCAGCACTCTCGGGCCTGCCTCAAGCAGGGTCACATCAAGCTTGTCTTCGTTAAAACGCTCAAAGCCAAAGTCCTCAAGCTGTGATGCCACGTGATGCAGATCAGCAGCCAGCTCAATACCCGTCGCACCACCTCCCACGATAACTACCGCTAAACCGGCGTTGTCTTTGCGACGACTATCATTGACCCGGTGTAAATGGCCAATAAAGCGCTGGTGGAATTCCTCTGCCCGGCGGCTGTCGTCGAGCAATATCGCGTGCTCAGTGACGCCTTTGGTGCCGAAATCATTACTCTGGCTGCCAATAGCCAACACGATCTGGTCATATTCGATAACGCGTTGCGAGTTGGGCAAACCGGAGTTGCCATAGCTGACATCAACCACGATCTGCTTGCCATCAGCATCGATGGATTTGAATTCACCCAGCACAAACCTGAAACCGTATTTGCGCGCCAATGCAGCATAGCTGATCTCATCCAGATTGTTATCAAGCGAGCCGGTCGCAACCTCATGTAATAGCGGTTTCCACAAATGGGTGGGATTGATATCCACCAACAACACCTCAACATCGCTATTGCGACGATAAGCTCTGGCTAACCGAGCAACCAGTGAGAGCCCCCCTGCGCCGCCACCAACCACAACAATCCTGTGCAGTGTTTTTCGTTTAGCCTGTGATTCTGTGTTGATAGCAGATCTCGCAAGTGATTAACTCAATGGCTCGATTATAGCGCTGCCAGAGCCACGACTCCCGGTAAATTGAGACGTTTTGGCCTCTGCGAGACAAGCTGGCCACTCACCGGTGGCCGTGGCAAGCTGTAACCACATTCGCCGTGAAATACAGTTGCAATCGCCCTCGCACACGTCTTAGTCTTGGGGTGCAGACAAACAATGTATGGAGGATTTTCAGGATGTTGAAAAAGTCGCTGGTGGCACTTGCCACCGTATCTCTGGCCACCGTATCTCTGGCCACTGTATCTCTTATGGCCACAAGCACAGCAAGTTTCGCTGACGGCCATGCCGCACTCAAGTCACCATACGGTGAAGGTGATCAGGCAGGTGCTTCCAATTTGATGACGGCAGAAAAAGCGCTGGAAGCGGTCAGTCTGATGAAATCAGGCACTGTCGTCTCGCTGGGCAGGACTTACGAGCCTGCCATGCCGCTATTTGGATCACGAGTATTCGCTGTACGAGGCACAGGTGGCCTGGCAGGTGGTCCTCTGGGTGCCAACAACGTTATCTGGATGGATGACTTTCTGGCTACCGAAATCGGACAGGTCGGGACCCAGTTCGACGGCCTTGCCCATATCGGTATTGGCGGTGGCAACGAAAACATGTTCTATGGCGGCACCCCGGCATCGGAAGTGGTGGGCGGTTATGGCGTCAACAAACTCGGGATGGAGCACGTGAAGCCGTTTTTTACCCGAGGGGTATTAATCGACATGGTTGCGCTGAAAGGCAAGCCGATGGAAGCCGGAGAAGAAATTACTGCCGATGACATCAAAGCCGCACTGGAGAAGCAAGGTATCGCACCTCCAGGTAAAGGCGACATGGTGGCATTCCACACCGGTTGGGGCCAGCACTGGATAAAGGACAATGCAAAATTCAATTCGGGCTGCCCCGGTATAGGACTTGATGCAGCAGCGTATCTGGCTGAACAAGGCATTGTTATCGCCGGAGCTGATACCTGGCCTGTTGAAGTGGTTCCCAATCCGGATCCAATGCTGGCGTTTCCCGTGCATCAGGAGCTGATCACCAAGCGCGGAATATTCATTCACGAGAATCTGGCGACAGAGCGTCTGGCTGAAGCCGGCGTTTATGAATTCGCCTACATTTTCTCTCCGATGCCCACCAAAGGTGCCACCGGTTCACCGGGTGCTCCTCTGGCTGTTTACTAAAGTTCGGAAGTTCAAACCCGGAAACGATCCGGGATCTACAAGCCGAACATCACCCGCACCCAAACGGCACTCACACTGAGTGCCGTTTTTTATAGTCACCGTCATGAATATCGAACGTTTAATCCCCCTGCTCTTCGTTTTTCTCTGGAGTACCGGTTTTATCGGCTCCAAATGGGGCAGCCCCTATGCCGAACCCGCAACGTTTCTGTTGGTACGGATGATAATCACGGCGTCGATATTGTTACTTTTTTTGCCCATTAACAGACGCCAGTGGCCAACAAAACCTGTTGACTATCTGCATTCTGCGTTGGTGGGTATACTGATTCACGGGGTTTATCTCGGCGGTGTGTTCAAGGCCATCCATATGGGTGTGGATGCCGGGCTCAGCGCTCTGGTCGTTTGCCTGCAACCAGTGCTGACCGTGGTGCTGGCTGCGCTTTTTCTAAGTGAATCTCTGGGATTGGCGAAAATACTGGGGGTCATTACCGGTTTTGTCGGTGCCGTTCTGGTCGTTACACAAACATCAACGCCCATGTTTGAGCTCACCGGAGGGCTGCTCTTCTGCCTACTGTCGCTGATTGGCATTACCGTGGGTACGCTCTATCAGAAGCGTTTTTGTACCGGAGTCGCGCTGATCCCCGGTGTCACGATTCAGTATATCGGGACGATACTCTTTCTGGCACCGCTGGCTTATACCTTCGAGTCCATGCACATCGAATGGGCTCCTGACTTTATCTTTGCGCTGGTGTGGCTGGTGTTGGTGTTGTCGCTGGGTGCCGTTGCCTTGTTGATGCTGTTAATTGATCGCGGAGAAGCGGGAAAGGTAGCAAGCCTGTTTTATCTGGTGCCGCCGCTGGTTGCGGTGGAGGCATGGTATCTGTTCGATGAAGAGCTGACACCACTGGCGTTAGTGGGGATCGTCATCACTGCTGTAGGCGTCATGCTGGTTATGCAGCAGAAACCTTCAAATCAAGATGCATAAACCGGCTGAAGGGGTCGAGCACATAATCACCGAACGGCTCACAATCAACAAAGCCGAATCGCAGGTAGAGCTGGTGTGCCGCATCAAACTCAGGTGTGCTCCCGGTTTCGAGGTATAAGGCCTGGTATCCGCGCTGGTGAGCTTGCTCGATGATGTGCTCCAGCAACTTGCGCGCAACACCACGGCGTAAACTGTCGTCGGCAGTTTTCATCGACTTGATCTCACCACCCACGGCTGTTGTGCCATTGGCACATTCCAGTACAAACTCCTTCAATGCGCCGCATCCCATCAGTCTCCGTGATTCCCCTGAAGCAGCACTGCTCTCGTTTTTCGATGCTGACCAAAGGCACCAGAATGTCACCTCAGGCGCTTTCAGGCCCTCAACATCCAGTGCGTGAACACTTTCGGGGGGAGAGACACTCGCCATGCTGTCCAGATGCTGCTGCAGCAGCGCTATGACAGAATCGCCAAAATCAATTTCAAGCTCGATAAACATGAGGTAACGGGACTCGGGAACCGGACTCTGGTGAGGCCAGCGCCAGACTATGGCACTAGAGCAGCGAAGAACCGACAGAGATTTTTTTATAAGTATAGATCGGAGTTTCAATCATGCGTTCACCACTCTGTGTTTCGAGGTACAAATTAGCGGCGTTGGCAACCACAGATCCATTTTCCTGTTTTTCCACGTCCAGTAGCTCAAACGTAATCTGTTTAGGGTCTTCGAAAATCATCCCCGAGAACTTTTTATTGGACAACGATTGAAACAGAGGTGTGCCAATACCGAAATGCTCACGAGCCACCTGCTTGAGCAAGGCAATCATTCCGTGAGTACCAAAATTTCCCGGAACGACCGGATCACCTCGAAAATGAAAACGCAAAGGCCAAAGATCGGGCTGAATTTGTTGCGTTGCGCTGATCCGGCTGATCTTACCCTGATCACCGCTCCCATCAGTTTCAACCTTGACAGTGGAGGTGTCGTAGATCGGTATCCGCAAATCCTTCATCACCTCGGCGGAATCGGACGAAACGCCGCCGGTGCCACCGTATCGTTGCCGCAGTGCCAGAATATCAGCCGGAGGCAGAATGCCGACAATGACATTTTTGGTCTCCAGTACAAGCTGATCCTGATCATCGTCAATACGACCGTTGAAGACAGCTGTGGCGGTGCCGGTTTCCTGATTCTCAACCCACTTGCGTCGCTGCATGCGAAAGTGGAAGGACTTGCCGGGCTGAAAATCCAGAGATTGGTGCTGTTTACTGACGCCGGAAGACAAGGCACGACCAATACCATTGGCCTTGCGCGCGCCCCAAAACCCGACCAACTGGTCCAGCTGATCCTGGAACAGCATTTCCAGCGACTCCTCGGGGTCATAGGGCCACTGTTCGGGAGTATCGGGAAAAGAAAACGAAGCTTCTATCGCCTCCTCATCGATGCGACCGATCTGATCGATGCAAAGTATCGGCTCCAGCGGCAATTTGGCCAGCTCTTCGTTACCCAGGGCACCTTCTGCATGCAACACGAGTAACCGGCGGTTCAGGCAGGTATTGTTCTTCCAGTCAATTCGAGCCAGGGCCTCGTCATCAAGCACATCGAGGTCATCAAGGCTGTATCCGCCACTCATATTCGCCACTCAAAGATCATCGGGGCGACAGTGTAACTGAAAATTCTGTCGAACCCGAAACAAGATTTGCCCACGACCCGGCTTCTGACAGCGTTTTGAACTGTTTTACAGCAGTTCGTCCTTGCGATCATCGGTTTCACCGTAACGCTGCAAAGCAGGCGGCTTCAAGCCTTCATAGAGCTTTTCTATATTTCGATTGACAATATCACCCTGCTGCGAAAACAGGGAATTTCCCTGCAGATCACTATCAACAATAAACGGACCAAAGCGTTCGACCTCGAAAAACCACATTGCCTGTGCCAGCCCCAGCTCTTCCAGCCACAATACCTTGCGCACCCCTTTTACACCGCGGCCAAGCAAGGCACCAGTGCCATACCCCACCGTGGTCAGGTAGACAGCACCGCGAGGAGCAAAAACTTCACGGTAGTCTTTTTGCGTCATACCACCCTTGCCGATCACGATTTTGGTGCCGGTCAGATCAAGCCATTCGGCCATATAACGAGAGAAACGGAAACTGGCGGTTGCGGTAACGCCACCAACACGGTAATCGCCATCGCCATCTGGTGCTGCAGCGGGTGAACAGTGGAAATTGACGTTACTTGCCGCCAGTAATTCAGGATCGACAGCGTGTCCATCCTTCAACACGCGGTCGTATACCCCTTCACGGGCGGTATAAACCAGCCCGCTCAGAAAGACTACCATGCCAGGTTCGAGTGCTGCGATTGCCTCTGCAGAGGCGGGCAGCGTCAGCTCAACTTCTTTCATTGCGGCCATTCAACAGTCTCCCGACGCATATAAGGGGTGAACCAATCAGGATCGGTACGATATTCGATTGAGCCATCGTTAAAAATACGGGCAGTGGCTCGTCTGGATGACAAACAAAACGTATGCACGCTAACCGGCATGCCCCCGGTATGGGTGTAGCCCACTTCAATATGGCAGTCCACACACATTGACGAGCCAACAAAACCCATTGGTCCCATGCCAATGCTGTTACCGAGTTCTTTTAATTCAAGCTCGAGCTCCGCGATTTTGTCATCAGGGTTACGATCACCAACACTGCGTAAACAGGCAGCCTGCTTGCCCAGCTGCATACAGGTATCCTTGGAGCCACCAATGCCAATCCCGACAATGGCCGGCTGACAGCATAGGCCACGCTTGCCGAAGGCGATCATGGTGTCGAGGAAAAACCGCTTGATACCGTCGATGCCATCACCGGGAAACAACATTCTGTAGTCGGTGCCGAACAAACCGCCCTTGTGTACGGTGGTCACGTCGATCCAATCGACATCCGGCTCAAACGACCATTCAATTTCCGGTGCGTTAATTCCAACATTGTTGTTGTGCTCGGTACGCCACAGCGGATGCACGCGATTGGGGCGCAGCGGAACGTCGTGAGTGGCCCGCGCAGTGGCACTGCGCAAAGAGCGCTCGATGCCGGTAAAGCCACCCTCGAATTTGGCACCGTCACCCACTTTCACGTAATACCTCGGCAGTCCGGTATCAGCACACATTGGACGCCGGTCTTCAGTCGCCACTTCGTAATTGTCGATCATGGTTTTTATCACATAACCCGACAGCGTATTGGTTTCGGTTTTCTGTGATTCCTTGATACCCGCGAGGTAGTCTTCGGGAATATCAATGGCTGCTTTTTTCATGATTTCGTAGCCAGCCGATTCAATCATTGCCGCTGCGATCATATTCTGCTTCCCCAATAGTAAAAGTCGCTGTTGCTAGCGTTTGGAATGAACGGTTGTTTGCTGTTGTGTCTGGCTCGTACTGTCCGGTGGCGGCTTGCCTGCCTCACCGTCAATCAGGGATTGACCCGGGCTGACAATATCAAATTTAACCGGCACCATTTCGGTTACAAGCTCATCGACCGAACCTCCAATGCGAGTATAAGTGCTACCGGTCAGGTCTCCGGCTTCCGGAAAATCCTCCCGGTGATGCGCACCGCGCGAATCACCCCTTGCCAGCGACGCCTCGGCAATAACAACACTGATATCGAGCATGTTCTGCATATTGATCCAGTCATGCCAGGACAGGTTAAATGCACGATCACTGTCTGCAACACCAAAACCCTGCAGATCCGTTCGATGTGCGTGAATGCGCGAAAGTCCCTCGCGAATCCCTTCTTCGGTGCGCAGGATGCCAACATAATCCCACATGTCCCGCCCCAGCACATCACGCAGCTCGGACAAATCCCGATGGTTCGACGTAAACGGTTGCTCTGCTCGCGCCACAGCGGCATCGATCGCACCGGCATCAGGTTCAGGCCAATGGCTACATTGCGCCGCATAGGTCGCCATACTGTCGCCGGCAATGCCGCCATAAACAGTAGAGTTGGCAACACCATTGCCACCGAGACGGTTGGCTCCATGCACTCCGCCGCAATCCTCTCCAGCAGCAAACAAGCCGGGCACCGCAGTCGAGGTGTCTTCGTTAAATTCGATGCCACCCATCATATAGTGCGCCGTGGGTACGACCTCAACTCGTCCCCCGGCAAGATCAAAACCGCAGTCAGCACAGCGCTTGACCATACCCGGAAAGCGTTTTGCCACATCGTCAGGGCCCAGATGAGCCATTTCAATATACACACCTCCCATCGGGGTGGTATTGCCGGCCCGCATCTCTGCATAGATTCCACGCGACACAATATCGCGAGTGGCGCGTTCACCGTTTTCATGATAATCAAGCATAAAGCGCTGACCATCACCGTTCAGCAGATACCCACCTGCACCACGCAAACCTTCTTCCAACACCGTGCCCGTCATCCGTGTGTCCGGGCCGCCAAGTAAACCGGTTGGATGAAACTGCACCATTTCCATGTCGCGTAATTTCAGCCCATAGCGCAGTGCCATGGCCAGACCATCACAGGTTTTATCACCGGACGGAGTATGGTATTGATACATACTGGGCCCTGCACCGGTTGCCAACAAGACGGCTTTGGCCTGCACCAATTGATAACTGCCATCACGCATATCAATAAATAACACCGCCGCAATACCGGAACCATCCTGAGCCGGGATTAGCTCTATTGCCCGATGCTCTTCGCGCATGACGACATCCTGCGCCCAAACCGACTCCAGCAATCGATTGATAATTTCGATACCAGTCAGGTCGCCTTTATGCACTGTACGATCAAAACTCTGACCGGCAAACGCTTTTTGGTGCAATGACCCATCAGCATTGCGATCAAAGAAACAGCCCAGCTCGTTTTCCAGTTCCTGGATACGTTCTACTGCGGTTTCAACCAGACGCCAGGCCAAGCGCTGATCGGGCAACCACTTGCCACCAACAATGGTATCCATAAAATGTCGCTCGACAGAATCACCTTCAGCGACCGCCACGTTGTACCCCCCCTGCACCATGCGGGTACACCCGCATTTACCGAGCAGACCTTTAACCGCAATGGTGACCTCCAGATCCGGATTGGCCTGCCTGGCGTGCAATGCAGCAAACAGCCCGGCACCGCCGGACCCCAAAATCAGGATATCGGTCTTGTGATGTTCTATGCGCATAGTCATACCTGCAACCAGAAAATGAAACCCACAAACAACGCCGCGGCCGCAGCCGGCAAAATCCAGCCGGTTCTGTTGTCATGCATGCTGGGCCAGTCTGTGAACTCCAGTGCGAGGATGCGCAGGCCAAACAGCATATGGGTGGCCAGCAACACAACCAGCCCCCACTCGGCGACTTTGACCGGCCAGTAGTCGGTCAGGGCCAGTGCATTGTCAAGCGCGGCATCGCCACTAAATGCAGTTCCCAACAACAGAAAATGGACCGGCAGGAACAACGCCAGCAACAACCCGGAGATCCGATGGCCAAGAAAAGCCAGATAACTACGATGACAATGCAATGGGTTCATGGTCACACCACCGCAAAAACAGCACGCATGCCGGCTATCAGCAACAACAGGCAAAACAGCAAACAAAAAGCGTCGACCACACGCGGCTGGAGACGGGTCCATTCAGTCATCACATTGCGAACACCCAACGGCACATGAACGGCCACCGCCAATACAAACAAGGTATAAAAAACACCCCATAACAGACTACCGCGTGTGCGTCCCAGTATTTCAGCGGCGCTCAGGCCATTACGCACCGCTATGATAATAAGTGCCAGATGTATCAATACCAGCGGCACCAGCAACACCGCAGAAAGCCGTTGCGCCAGATAAAGCTGTCGCCCGTTGATCATGGTTATAAATCCTGTCTGCATGGTTTCGAAAAAGCCGCGGTTTTGATAAAGCCATGGTGTCTATTCAACATCCGGCAGGCCAAAAATGGCCGATTTTTTCAAAGCGGCGATGCTCTGCGACGGGCTGAGTTCTACAGGACAATGCCTGGTACAGTTACCGTGGCTGTGACATGAGGCACAGCCTCCTTCCTGGAACGCCAGATCAGTCACCTGCTCACGATCGGCATGACGCTTGTCATTAGCCAGCGTCCACAATCGATTTAACGCAGCCGGACCGACGTAGTCATTATTCCAGCCAACCACATCGCAAGCGCTGTAGCACACCGCACAGTTGATACACTCGATAGCAGCGTTGGCGGTCTTGCGGGCTGGTGACTGAGGATCGATCGGCTCCGGTTTATCGAGACGTGACTTGGTGGGTTTAAATGTCCCGCCGGCTTTTTGCCATTTTTCAAAAAAAGGCGCCAGATCACAGACCAGATCTTTGATAACCGGCAAATGGCGCAGTGGTTCGATGGTGAGTTGGTTACCTGCAATTACCTGATTGACATGGGTCCGACAGGTCCAGCGCGGTGCACCGTTAACCGTCATTGCACAGGACCCGCAAACACCCACCCGGCACGCAAAGCGATACGCCAGTGATGGCTCATGCTGGCGCTGAACCTCTGTCACAATATCGAGAACGGTCTGATTTTCACGCAGCTCGACGGCATACTGCTTGAAGCCGCCATCACGTTTGCCACGCCAAATACTGACCTCCAGCCTGTCACCTGGTTGGGCCTGACCCGGTTGAGCGTGGACGTGGTCATGCTGACTACGATCGGGCTGCACGGTATCTGAGGTCTTGCTTGTCATCTTTGTTGCCCTTTTTTATGTCCCAGCCTGCTTGATACCAGCCTGCTTGTTAAGCGACCTTTTTGTTTTCCCGGCTGTTCCAACACTCTGTGGGTATGTTGATCAATTGTAGGACGGCGCTGGCATTCCACTCATCAATACATTGATACACACGGGATTATTGTCACGCGATGCGGTCGCTATGCCCTGACTCATTGCAGCGA
>CALFCE010000186.1 GCA_937951215.1 uncultured Granulosicoccaceae bacterium | reverse complement strand
CTTCGCGCACGATCTGAAGGTCACCATGGTAAGCAGGCAAACTGAATTGGTCGTGAATATGGTCAATTGGCAAGGTTGGGTTGGCGTCACAAGATTAGCCACCCAGATATACAATACGTAACATCTGGAGCTTGGTGACAGCATAAAAATGTCGTCATAATCAGCAACGTTGCCTCGATGGCATCTGTTAGATGGTAAGGGTAAAAAATGAATATCCCAAAGATAAAAAACAGGGATTAAAACTAGAGATTAAAACATGTCCGGATTCTTCAAAAACAAGGTGACCGCTACCATACGGTTTGCAGTCATGGTGGCGCTTTTTGTTGTAATGCCATCGCCAGCGCAATCGCAATCGCAATCATTTGAACAGATCGCTGTTGGTGCTTCTCATATCTGTGCACTGGATGGTGAAGGTCGGGTTGAGTGTACCACCACCAGTACAGCTCAACGATTTTTACCACCGGAAGATTTACCACCGATGAGTAAGATTGTTGCAGGTCAACAACACTCCTGTGGCATTACCCTTGACGGTAACGTGCTCTGTTGGGGCGAGGATGTTTTTGGCGTGCTACAGCCACCGACATTTGACGCACCGGTTGCGAGTATTGCTTCGGGTTTTAATCATGTTTGCGCGATCGATATTAATAACGTGACACAGTGCTGGGGACTGGGTAGCAATGATCAACTTGATGTTCCTGATGTACCAGGTGGGTTTGTCAAGGTGGCCGCGGCTCGAACCGCATCCTGTGGCATTGATACTGCCGGTGATGTGCATTGTTGGACAACCGACAGCTTTTTCAATCCAGACGGGCCAATCGCAGGCCCTTTTGTTGATATCGCTATTGACTCCAACCAGGCCTGTGGCATCACCGGTAACGGCGACATTGAATGCTGGGCAGCGCGTGAGCGGCAGAATCTTTTTCCGCCAACCAACGGGCCCTATATCGATTTGACGGTTACCAATAGCGCAATCTGTGGGCTTCGAGGTGATCAATTGCTGGATTGTTCGTTTGCAGCACCCACCCTTTTCGAATTGGACACCAGAGCTGAAGAATACCCGCTCGATGTTCGTTTCTCGTCAATAGAACGCAGCAATTTTCAATTTGGAGGTGTACCGATCTGCGGTATACGTGCAGACAATGGCTCGATCAGCTGCTTTGGCAGCAATCCTTCTGATAACTTTAGCGGCTCGTTACCCGCACCTCCCGGTTCCAGCCCGATGGCGGCGGCAATTACAGCCAGTAATTTTATATTGGGATTGACTGCTGAGGTTTACAGTCGCAATCAGGTGGAGCTTTTCTGGAATCGTGTGCCGAATGTATTCCCCCCGATTTCCGTCGAAGTGTACCGGGATGATGAGTTGCTGACCACCACTCGTAACAGCCTGAGCTTTTATGACAATGACGATTCCGTGACCAGTGAGGAAAGCCGCTATCGTATACGTACAGTAGATGATGCCGGCAATGTGGGTGAATTTTCCAATCTGATCGTGGTTAATAGAGCGACAGCGGAGGTGAGCCTTGCAGACAGTGAAGGCGGTGGCATTCCGGGTGCGGATGATTTATTGCGTATTCGGGATGTGTCGGTGACCGCATTTGCCCAGTTCGTCGCCAACAACGATTCGTTTATCCTGACCTGGAGCCTTGATAACCCGTCCAGTGTCCCGGTTGCCGGATTTGAAATCCGGATCAACAATGAACCATCAGCTTTTGTCACCAGTTCGACAACCACCTTTGTTGGAGACGGCGTTGATCTGAATTTTTGCCGAATTTATAGCGTGGCGGCCGTCGCTGATGACGGCACCATCCTCGATTATGGTTCAGCGGCGTTTGGCAACAGTGCCATTGTATGTCCGCGCTAGGTTATGCCCGGGCGGTCTAGGCAGAATTGGCTAGCTGCCCGGCAGCTACTTTTTTCTTTCTGGCTGTGAAAAAAACAGCCAGCATTACCAGCGCTGCACCGGCCAGATTGGGTAACAGGTCTAAAGGCAAAAATGCCAAACCGCCACCAACGACCAGTAGCGGGTAAACCCACCACGACATCGGCCCTTCCGAGTAGCGCTGGATTAACGCATTCATCGCATAGATACCAAACAGGCTGAAAAAACCGATCTGCAACACAGTCATAAAATCGCCGCCTATCAGTGGGGTGTAGGCGAATATCAGCGGTACGATGTACAACCCTTTGGCCACCTTCCATGCTTCGAAACCCGTCGCCATGGGTTTGGAACCTGCGATACCGGCGGCGGTAAACGCGGCAAGGCACACAGGTGGGGTGACATTACTGTCCTGGCTCAACCAGAAAACGATCAAGTGTGCTGTTAGCAGAAAGCCCAGCATGGTCTCAGGGTCTACCAGGGTTGGCCTGACTACAACCGCAAGTTCAAACGGCATGGCTGACAGCAACTGCCTTGCTTCTTCCGCTGTCATGCCTGTGGCAATCTTCGCTACGTGCGGTGAATCCACCAACATCATCACGCCTGCCACGGCAGGATCTGCAACACCTTGCACCAGCATATCCACGATTTGTCCGTCAGCCAGCATTCCGGCAAGCGCTGGAGCCGAGAGGATAGACAGGACGATATAAGCTGCGGTTACCGGCAGACCCATACCGAGCACCAGGGACGCGATGGCTACCAATGTCAGTGCTATCAGCAGCGAGCCCTGTGACCACTGCGCAATCATTAG
>CALFCE010000185.1 GCA_937951215.1 uncultured Granulosicoccaceae bacterium | reverse complement strand
CCTAGGCCTGGCCCCAGGGTGTAATGGCAGCCTTCAGTTTGCTGTAGCCATCAAGGTAACGAGGACGCTCACCTGAGTAAACTTCGTCGAACACGGACAGTTGCTGGTCAAGCCATCCAGCCAGCTTGCTATTGGAGGGGTTGGCAGCCTTGTAGGCTTCGGCGATCAGTACAAAGTGAATTCTTGGATCATACGGGTTCTTGGTGCCACCGACTGTTTCATCGCCGTCGAGCAATCTCAGCAACATGGCATCAGCTGAACCCAGTGTTTGTTCGAAGATTGGTGCTCCCTGCATACGATACATAACGCTGGTCATGTCATGCCCACTGTTCATGGTGAAGCCCATATCGCTCCATAACTCCTGCATGCTTTTGTCGCTGCTGCCTGCCTGATCAAGCACCATCTGTCCCCAATCACGCAACACATCCGGTGCATCAGCCATCAAATCTGTCAGGCGGTCGCCATCAAGATCAGTCGCATACACAATCACAGGTACCTGCCTGATCATATCGTGCAACATGACACCATAGTTGGTGTCAGCAATATGCTCGTACAGCTCACCTGTCCAGCTTTCCATGCCCGCTTTGAAATCATCAGGCAACAAGGCAACGATACGCTCGATATTTTCCTGGTGCTCAAGGTAGGCATCGACCGAATAACGCTTCTTCAATTCAAAGCCGGTACCCTCTATCATCCAGCGGAACAAACCGGCATTGATGGCATCTTCCTGCGCTTGTGTGGGTTTCAATGCAAGCCGGCCGATCTGCCCGGTTTCGTGAACCATTTGCAGAAAGCGTCGGGCCGCGTAGGCCATACGGACACCGGGAGTATTCATTTCCGAATGTACGATACCGGTGTCAGCAGCGACTGAAAATTTCTTTTTGTCCTGGGAATAAGGCAGGCAGGGCATGCATCGAACCGAAGTGATTGATCCGTAGGGTCTGACATTGCAATAAACTCCCGCTGCGGTCCGCAGCGCAGCATTGCCAGACTTACCGGCAACTACTACCTTTGCCCCACCCTCATTGACCATAAAGTCACCCGCGGTTGACCACTTCAGCGAGGTTAATTCGAGGTTGCCAAACCAATCAAGCGGTGCAAGTTGGGTGTCATGACGATACTGAGCCATCATCGGGACACCGACAAAAGGTAAGCCCAAAACATCGAGAGCCATCAGGGTGCCATTCAATGCAAACATATCCGTAAAAGCATGAGCGACAGGCTCTACATCAGTTCCACTGGCTCCCCCTTCCCAGATAACTGCATTTTCATCACCGCCAGGTTTTAAATCAGAACGCTTGTAGATGCTGTCCAAAATTGCGAACAAATCACCATTTTGTTCTTCCTGCGCGATTTTCAGCAAATCCAGTTGATTCGACATAGCAGCTTGGGTCCTCTTGGTCGGCTATTTAAGGCTATATGCAACCCAATATTGTACCACATTGGTATTGGAATGGCTGCGTTCCGGCGCTGCTCCATTGGTGCGATGTGGCAAACTCTGGCATGATTGCGAGGGGTCAGAGTCATCCACCCCCAGAATTCAGTCAATCCGAAAATATCGTATTACCACTGGAGGAAATACAGTGAATTTCAAGCTAGCGTCCGCCCTTTCAATCGCCGCGCTGTCAGGTGTTCTGGCAGCGACCGTACCGGCATCTGCCGTTGCCGCCGAAAAACTTACCTACTACTGCAGTGCCCAGGAAGACTGGTGCCAGCTTATGGCCAAGGGCTTTGAGGAAACTACAGGTATCAAAGTCAATATGACACGCAAATCATCCGGTGAAACATTTGCTCAAATCAAAGCCGAGTCGGAAAACCCCAAAGGAGATATCTGGTGGGGTGGAACCGGTGACCCACATCTGCAGGCCGCAGAAGAAGGTTTGACAGAAGCCTATGAATCCGGGATGCGCGGTGAACTGCATGACTGGGCTATCAGTCAGGCAGAATCCGGTGGCAATGCCACCATAGGAATTTACTCTGGTGCGCTGGGTTATGGTTACAACGAAGAAGTGCTGAAGGCCAACAACTTGCCAGCCCCCGAGTGCTGGAAAGATCTGACCAAGCCCGAGTACAAGGGTCACGTGCAAATGGCTAATCCGAACTCTTCCGGTACTGCCTACACCACTCTGGCGACTATCGTACAACTGTTCGGTGAAGACGAGGGCTTTGAGTTCATGAAAGCCCTGCACAAGAATATCAACCAGTACACCAAGTCAGGATCAGCTCCGATCAAGGCTGCAGCACGTGGTGAGAACACCATTGGAATCGTCTTTATGCACGATGCCGTAAAGCAGGCAGCATCCGGATTCCCGATCAAAGTGGTTGCGCCCTGTGAAGGTACCGGCTACGAAATCGGCGGTATGAGTATCATCAAAGGTGCTCGCAATGCCGAGAACGCTCAAAAATTCTATGACTGGGCCCTGAGCGCCGACGTGCAATCACGATCGCTTGAAGTAAAAGCCTTTCAGGTTATGTCCAACAAGGCAGCTCAAAGTTCTCCGCTGGCACCCGACCTGTCAAAGCTGACTCTGATCGATTATGACTTCAAAAAATACGGATCGTCAGCAGAACGAAAGCGTCTTCTGAAGAAGTGGGACGACGAGGTCTCAACACTGCCGCAGTAACTGCAGCAACAAACCCTTGTCAATGCGATACCTGGTGGCGCAGCCAATCTCTGCTGTGCCTCCAGTCAGATAGCACCCGTCTGTGATGACTACTGCACCCCATTCCTCAGCCTATCCAGGCTCAAATCTCCACTCTGTGGGTCGCAACACGTCGGCAAAACGTATCAATCGTACGATCATCCTTTGGCTGACGGTTGGTCTGCTCGGCTTCTGCCTGTTTCCGTGGTACATGCTGGAAGATGGCTTCTGGAGTTTCGAGTGGCTTGACGGTTATCCCTACGATACCGACTATGCGCCTGCCCTGTTTCTGCTGTTGCAGCAAGAGAAACTATGGCTCGCGCCAATTTTGCTATTCCTGTTACTGCCTGTGCTGGTATTGGGAAAGGACAAAAACCACCCCTGGTTTGGCAAAATATTGATACTGGCCGGCGGTCTCGGGCTCGGCTGGCTGTTATTACAGGGCTTCTCAATCGGCATCCGGGGTTGGAGTTTCGATGCAGCCCAATCCTTGTTCGGTGATCTCGGCGACCGCCAGTTTGGCCTTGGCTATGGTGCGATGATGACAGCCGCTGCGCTGCTGTTTACCGTCACGACCGGTTTTGCAAGTCGCGGCATGATCAATGGCGATGTATTTGTCGTTGGCGTTATCGGTTTTATCCTTGCACTGGTCGGCATGTTTATCCTGTTTCCGGTGTTGAACATGTTGTCCAGCGCACTGCAGGACAACGACGGTGGGTACTCCGTCAGTGTATTTTTATCGAAGTTCTTCGACGATAAAATCTGGGGCCTGCACTGCTTGAGTGGTGCCCGTAGTTGTGGTGTGGCATGGAATTCCCTGGCACTGGCCATCATAGTCGGCGCGGCTACCACACTGCTCGGTCTTGTGTTTGCCCTGATCGCTACCCGATCCGGATTACGCAGAGCACATTTACTTCGCCCACTGACAGTTTTGCCCATCATTACACCTCCATTTGTTATCGGTCTGGCGATCATATTGTTATTCGGTTTGTCCGGTACGGTGACCGGTTTCGTTGCTGATTTGTTTGGTTTGCAGCCAACACGATGGGTGTATGGCATGCCGGGGATATTGATAGCGCAAATGTTGTCCTTCACACCGATTGCGTTTCTGGTTCTGATCGGGGTGGTGGAAGGTGTCTCTCCTTCGATGGAAGAAGCAGCTCAAACCTTGCGAGCTGATCGATGGCAAACGTTTAAAACTGTCTCACTACCCTTGATGCGGCCTGGACTTGCCAACGCGTTTTTACTGGGCTTTATAGAAAGTATGGCTGACTTCGGCAACCCGCTGGTGCTCGGCGGTAACTTTGATGTGTTATCGACCGAAATATTTTTCGCGATTGTCGGTGCACAGAATGATCAGGGAAAGGCTGCGGTTCTCGCCATCGTGTTGTTGATATTCACCCTGAGTGCGTTTTATGCGCAGCGCCGCTGGCTAGGCAAGAAGTCCTACATTACCCGTACCGGCAAGGGCGATGGCGGCGTCTCGGCTGAACTGCCCAGACGCATCCTGTGGCCCTGCTATACGCTGGTAGCAATCTGGGGCACGTTCACACTCGTTGTCTACGGCATGATTGTGTATGGTGGCTTTGTCGAAGTGTGGGGCTTGAACCACACACTGACCTTCAAACACTACATCACCGCTTTTGGCTTGAGCTTTGGAGAAAACGGCATTCTGTGGCGAGGTTCGGCATGGGATTCGTTCTGGACAACACTCAAAATCGCTGCCACCGCGGCCCCACTCACAGCAGCAGTCGGACTGGTCACCGCCTATGTGCTGGTACGACAGAACTTTTCCGGGAAAAATGCGTTTGAATTCGGCACCATGTTGAGTTTTGCCATTCCCGGTACAGTGATCGGTGTGGCCTATATTCTGGCTTTTAACGTTCCACCTTTCGAATTGACAGGCACCGGAGTGATACTGGTCCTGAGTTTTATTTTCCGAAATATGCCGGTCGGCATTCGTGCCGGAATTGCATCCATGTCTCAGCTGGATAAAAGCCTCGATGAAGCCTCGCTGACTCTTGGCGCCAATACCTGGCGTACCTTCAGGCAGGTCATTTTGCCGCTGATGCGACCGGCTGTATTGGCTGCTCTGGTGTTCAGTTTTGTGCGGGCGATGACAGCCATCAGTGCTGTTATTTTTCTTGTCAGTGCGGAATACAATATGGCGACCAGCTACATCATTGGTCGGGTTGAAAACAATGACTACGGCATTGCCATCGCCTATTGCACAACCTTGATTGTCGTGATGCTGACGGCAGTTGCTCTGATGCAAATTTTGGTTGGCAAGGTTGACTTGAAACGACAGGAGCCGCAACCGGCATGAGTACCACCAACAATACCGATGGGCAAACAGCCGTTCACGTTGGCCAGTCACCGGCTAGTCGGGTAATAAACCAAAAGGCGGCATCAGTCACATTTGAGAACGTTACTAAAATATATGGATCAACGGTCACCGCAGTAGACAATGTCTCGCTATCAGTTGAGGCCGGTGAGCTGGTCACATTGCTGGGTCCGTCGGGGTGCGGTAAAACCACCACACTGCGAATGATCGCCGGACTGGAAATGGTCTCCAGCGGTATTATCAGAATTGGTGATACAGACGTTACCCGATTGCCGGCGACAGATCGGGATGTATCGATGGTGTTCCAGTCCTATGCATTGTTCCCGCACATGACGGTGCTGGAGAATGTTTGTTATGGCCTCCGTGTATCAAAAGTGAAAGCCGCTGAAATGAAAGAGCGCGCCCACAACGGGTTGGAGCTGGTCGGTTTGGAAGGCTACGGTAGCCGGCTGCCCAGCGAACTCTCCGGGGGTCAGCAACAACGGGTTGCTGTTGCGCGTGCGCTGGTTCTGGAACCTCAGGTTTTGCTGTTTGACGAACCGCTGTCAAACCTCGATGCCAAACTGAGGCGGCAGGTACGTGAAGAGATCAGAGATCTGCAAATCAATCTGGGGCTGACGGTGGTCTATGTCACCCATGACCAGGAAGAGGCGTTGGCTGTATCTGACCGTATTATCGTGATGCGTAATGCTTCGATTGCGCAAAATGGCACTCCACGTGAACTCTATGAGCAGCCAGCCGACAGTTTTGTTGCGGACTTTATAGGCGAGGCAAATATCATCGAGATTGATATCGATTCTGTCGATTCCAATCAAAGAGCCAGCGTGGACCTTGAAGGTATGAAACTGCAGCTGGATGCGCGCGGACTGGCTGCAGGTGCAGCTAAACTTGCGGTGCGCCCGAACCGGATCCAGCTTGGCAACTACCAGGCGGGTCTATCCATTGCCGGCCGTGTTCGGAAAAGTACCTATGTTGGTAACCACATGGAGTATGTTGTTGAAACATCTTATGGCAACTGGTTTGCAACCACCTCGGAAGTGGACCATGTCTTCGCCGAGAATACAGAAGTGGGGGTATCGTTTGCCGATAGAGGGCCGGTCTTGCTGCCGGCAGACACCACAGCATCCAGCACAAACTGAACCCGCATGTCTGGTACTGATCAACAACCGCTGCCAGAGCTGATAGCCGCAACCCGCAATGCTTTTACAGGAGAAGAACCCGCTACCCTGTTGTCTCCCTATCGCATTAACCCACTGGGCGCTCATGTTGATCATCAGGGTGGCAATGTGCTCGCGCAAACCATTGATCAATACACCATTCTTAGCTTTCAACCCGCAACCAGTGCTACGGTTCGTCTGCGTTGCATGCATTCTGACTGGGAAGAACATACTACCGAATTTAAAATCGGTGACAACAGCAGCAAGGTCAATTGGGTTCGCTATGCGCAGGGTGCCTGCTCGGCATTGAACGATTTCAAGCACCTGGAACACGGGATTGATGCTGTCGTTGCTGGAACCTTGATCGGTGCTGGCTTGAGCTCGTCGGCATCCGTTATCCTGGCCTATTTGATGGCAGTGGCGATAGCCAACAAACTGACCCTGTCGAAACCCGAGTTGGTAGAACTGGCCCGTGTGGTTGAAAATCAGTATATGGGCCTGAATAACGGTATCCAGGATCAAATGTCGATCGTGTACGGCGACACCGCCGGGCTTGCTCACCTGAATATGAAGGCGGCAACTGCCAGCCTTGCTCTGACACCCACCACTGCCGCAAACCTGCAGAGTTGTTGGGTGATATTGTTTTCTGGTTACACACGCGAATTAATTAATTCCGGATTCAATACTCGAGTAGCCGAGTGTCGGAAGGCAGCAGCAGCGCTAACATCATCTGGCGCTGGTGCATCTGATGTACAGACAGATAGCGTCGCCGACACGCTCGGAGATGTGCCAGCTGCGCTGCGCACTGACGCCAATCTCGCAAGGATAGATCCCTTACTGGCCAAACGCGCGCGCCATTTTTTCAGTGAAACAGCACGTGTTGCTCAAGGTGTTGAGCACTGGGTTGCAGGGCACTGGCAAGCATTTGGGCAGTTGATGAACGAATCCTGCAGCAGCTCCATCGAACAATACGAAAGTGGTAGTCAGGCCTTGATAGACGCTCACCAGATTGCCAAAACAACCGAGGGTGTCTTCGGCAGCCGCTTTGGTGGCGGCGGATATGGCGGTTGCCTGATCATGCTCTGTGATTCTGACAAGGCGGATGCTATTTGCCAGAGTGTACTGCAGGACTATCTCCGACAACATCCTGATCGGGCAGGCATAGCGCGTTGTTTTAAAGCACAAGCGGTACCCGGCATCAGGCAATATCAACCGGATCAGAAAACGAGCTAATGAGCAGGCAACCGGTAACCGCAATCCTGTTGGGCGCTGGTCGCGGCAATCGTCTGCGCCCCCATACTGACACCACTCCCAAACCTCTGCTACCCGTAGAAGGTCGTGCGACGCTGGATTTTCTGTTGGAATCACTCAGCCTGGCTGGCATTAGCGATGTCATTGTTGTCACTCACCACCTTGCGGATCAAATCGATGACTATCTTGCCAAACAGACTTGGCCACTGAACTGTCGCACGGTTAGACAACAAGAGCTCAGTGGTACCGCAGACGCTGTGCGTTCAGCCCTGCCTGCTGACAACACTGCTCCGATTCTGGTCAGCGCGACAGACTATTTACTGGCACGGGAATTTTACGCTGAGTTCATGCAGTTCCACGCCAGCCACGACTGCGGTATATCAGTCAGCTTGAAAGTGGTTCCCGAACATGAACTCAGCAAGCGAAGCAGCGTACGCTTTGACCCGCAACAGAACATCACCGAAATTGTGGAAAAACCAGCAAGCGGTACCGCCCCCAGCCACTATGCGGCCAATCTTCTTTATATACTGCCTGCCGGTTTTTTACCCTACCTTGAGGCAACCGGAAAATCCGTTCGAGGTGAAAGCGAACTGCAGGAGGCGGTTAACCGATATCTGCAAAACACAGGCACGGCCCGAGGTTTAATCCAGGCAACGCCATCGGAGTGGACGCCTGAATTGGCCTGAAAAACAGGTAGGAGGTAAAACATGCCCAAAAAAAATAGTATGAGAAAAAACAGTATGAGAAAAAACAGCAAAAAAACCCAAGCAAACCTTCTGACTTAAACTAGAGCGGCAGGCGCGCAGCGAACATACTGAGTAAAGCCAGAATTACAACAAGCCCGCCCAACAACATCAAACCAAGACGATCATCTATTCTGACTTTACGGGGTAACCAGCCAATAATAAATCCGGTAAGAGCACCGCATAACACGCCCCCAAAATGCCCCCAGAAAGAAATTCCGGGTAACAGCAACGGTAAGACCACGTTCAGCGCTACCAGACCAAAAACCTGGTTTTGACGATGTGCGACGCCTTGCAGGAAAAGTAAAATCCATAAAGTAGAAGCCAGACCCAGAACCGCTCCCGACGCGCCCAGCGTAGGCTGCTGCCAATCAAACAACATGACCGCAGCCGTTCCACCAAACAGCGCAGCCAGATAGATCAGAACGAAGCGCAGTTTTCCCAAAGCCTCCTCGAGTTGGGGGCCCAGCACGAAAAGCAAATACATATTGAAGCCGATATGGATCAAACCACCATGCAGAAACGCCGACGTAACCAATCGCCACCATTGACCGTGCGCCACGGCTGGCCCGTACAGCAACCCCGTATTCGCAAGCTTGTTCTGTGTCAACATCTGTGCCCCGTAAGCCAACACGTTAACCAGTATAAGCAACCCGGTTACCGGGGTAATTTTCAATTCTTTAAAGGACATTGCTTATTGATTCCAGCGGTCAAATCTCTATTTGCAACCTGTGTGTTTGCGTTATGGGTATCGGCTACCGGAAGCTGCCGGGTGATAAAAAAGAGAAGCTGCATCGTATTGTAAAGCATGTCAGTTCAGTCTGCCGGTCACCAGCCCGGATAATTCATCAAGGGTTCGGCAACACGCGCAAGCAGCAATCGCGGCTCGCTCGATCAGGCGATATTGGTGTCACTACGAAATGATAGATAAGCATATTCATGATTTCAGGTTTTGTCTTCGTGAACTATCCGGGCTGGCACACGGCCGTTTTGTGCACGATTGTAGTAGTACTCAAATCAACCCACAGTAGTGGATATGATAGAGTTAAAGACATTCTTGATTGCTTACAATCCATACTGAAAGGTATTAAACATGACTGTCGCACTTTACTGGCATGAGAAGCTGATGTGGCATGATACCGGAGTGTTGTTTGGCCCCGAGGGTCAGCATCAGTGGTTTGAACCCTACCCTCACCTGGAATCGAGCGCTGGCAAACGTCGTGTAAAGAATTTGCTCGATGCATCAGGGTTAATTGAATCCTTGCAGGTAAAGCGCCCCAAGCCCGTCAGCGATGAGCAGATAGTCACTGTCCACACCGAGGCCCATCTTGCTCGCCTTGATGAACTGAGCAGTCTGTCCAGAGGTGGCGAGGGAACGGTTAACTCAACCACCACCCCTGTGCCGCCCGGTGGGCTGGAGCTGTTTCGTCTGGCCGCTGGTTCTGCAGTATGTTCGGTCAATGACGTGCTCAGTGGTCAGAACGAACAAGCCTATGCGTTGGTCAGGCCACCGGGACATCACGCCGAAACCGAACGAGTGATGGGCTTTTGCTATTTGAACAATGGGGCTATCGCTGCACGCCACGCACAACAAGTGCACGGCATTGAACGAATCGCATTCGTCGATATCGATGTACATCATGGGAATGGTGCTGAAGAAATATTTCGTCATGACCCATCCATCCTGACGATTTCGATTCACCAGGATCGGCACTTCCCGCCAACCACAGGCCATGTTGTAAAAGCCGGCGACGAGGACAAAAACAATCTGAACATCCCCTTGCCACCCGCCAGTGGGACAGCTGTTTATCAAGCCGCTTTCGATACGGTGATACTGCCGGCATTGCAATCATTCCAACCGCAACTGATCATCGTACCGTGCGGCTTTGACGCCAGCGGACACGACCCTCTCGGCAGAATGCTGCTAAACAGCGATGACTTTCGTTGGATGACCAGACAGCTTAAAAAAGCCGCCGCAGATATCTGTGATGGCAAACTGGTTATGCTTCACGAAGGGGGTTATGCACCTCATCTGGTGCCATTTTTGGCTCACGCTGTGTTTGAAGAACTCTGTGATTGTCAATCCGCGGTGTCTGACCCATTCCTGAAAGCACTAACCAGCCCGTGGGCTGGCATTATTCTGCCGCACCAGCAGGAATACCTGGACAATGCCCGCGCATCGCTCGACTTGCTGGTATCCGGCTGACAGACAGCGGGCCAAGGTAAGCGCTCAAGGATGGAAGCTTGAAAATAGCCGCTTCCAGCTAACTCATCACCCGACAAATCATGATGGCAAGCATTGCGGAAACACTGACCATCATTTTGACTTTGCTGTTGGCAGGTACCGTAAAAGGTGTCATCGGAATGGGCTTGCCGACAGTCACGCTGGCGCTGTTGACCGCGTTTTACGACCTCACCTTTGCGATGACAATAATGCTGATGCCATCGCTGTTAACCAATTTGTGGCAGGCGCTGGCCGGGCCGGGTAATGCGGCACTGGTTAAAATGTTATGGCCATTCTGGTTGTCAGCCGCGGCCACCATCTGGCTCGGCGTGTGGTGCCTGACTATCATCGAGATCAGCTGGCTTTCAGCTTTACTGGGATTGCTGTTGGCACTCTATGCCATCCAGGGACTAGCTGGGTTCAAACTACAAATTGACAAGACGCGTTTGTCGGTTTTAAACCCGACTCTGGGTGGGCTCAATGGCCTACTGACCGGTATGACGGGTTCATCTGTGTTCCCCGGTGTGCTCTACCTACAAGCACTTGGATTACCCCGTAACCACTTTATCAAGGCAATGGGGATGTTGTTTAGCCTCTCTACATTGGCACTCGCGATTGCAATGGGACAACATCAGCTGCTGCAAACCGACACACTGGTGATGTCAATGTCGGGGGTACTGCCAGCACTGGCGGGCATGATGCTTGGTCAGCGCTTGCGCGATCAACTGCCGGACGCCGTGTTCAGGACGGTATTCTTTGTAGCTGTTTTATTTGTCGCCCTGTATATCCTGTTCAGCGCTTCTCAACCATTTTTATAAAAGTGTCGACGTCTATCTTGCCAGCAAGCTCAGACAACAGATCATAGGGAATGGCTTCCATCTTTTTAAATCGTATGCAGGACTTCCCCATATCCGGTTTTTTCCCGACCGTATCACTATAGCTGCTGACAAACCAGTCAGCCAGCCGTTGGTCGCCATAGATCCCGTAGTGGTACAAGGCTACATGACTCTTTTGGGATGCCAGATTGATAAACGGCAATGGCAAGCTCGGGTCGACGTGATAACCCGCCGGGTAGATTGAATGAGGAACCACGTACCCGATCATTCCGTAGCTCATCTGCTCCTTGAAACCCTTGGGCAAGTTCTTGCGCAACAGTGTTCTGAGTTTGGCAACAACTTTCTTTCGTTCGGCGGGCAATGAGTCCACGTACTGTTTCGGTGAGGTTATCGCAGCAGCCATCTACGTCTCCTTTCAGGCCTGTTCAGATTGAAAATCAGCTACTCTTTGAATGGATCTATCTCCAATATTTCCATAAAACGCTTCATGACAGCAAATACTGGTGCGCCGGGTCCGTATTGCGGATCATAGATACTTCGCAGCAAAGCCCGATCATATTCGGTGATCTGTTTCGGGCGGACTTCATTGTTGAATGAATAAAAGGTGGACCCGCTAAAGTCATTGAATAACCCGAATGACTGGTAGATTTCCTCGCGCAGGCAGGTGCCCTGCATCGCGGGTTCAAGATCCTCTCGCATGTAAACAAAAGCCCGACCGATAACCATACTGGCATTCAGAAAGGGTGCGAAAAAGCACTTGATATCATCACTTCTGTCAAATGCCTGCTGGTAAACTTTCCGCAACGGAATGGCATCTGCCAACTTTTGCATGGTTGTCTGTGAGCTGATGATGACAACAAAATTTGCACAGAGATCGTTTTCATTGACATCTTGCTCGGGAGAGTCGTTGGTGTCCGGGATGGCTTTGGTGTCACTGTCGCCGCGCTTGTCAGCTGCTTTGACCGACTCATCACACGCAGTTGATGCAAACTCAGGGCTGGACAGCACCGCATCAAGATAAGCTTCCGGCGTTGCAAAGGGATGATTGACTTTCAGCTGGCGAAGGCCGGTTTGAACAGCGATGTCTTGCAGGGTTTCATCCACAATAACCGATGCCTGATGAGCTGTATCCCCTATTACCGCATAACGGATATCACCGACCCAGCGAGCAATAATATTCGCATTGCCACCCAGTATATGAACAGCCTGATCATAGACCTGGCCCTCCTGTGCTTTACTCAAACTACCAGCCAGCGCACTACCGCCAAGCAGCATGAAAAATGGAAAGAGCCGAATGAGTGCGATGAACTTGCTTTGCAAGGCAGCTCTGACCACGACGATCAAAGTGACCCCACATCGGATCCGGTGGGTATCCGGGCCAGCTCACCCGGCGATTGGGCAAAGGTGCTCAGAATCGGGCAGTCGGCAGCGTCATCGCCGGGACACAACTGTGCTACCCGCGACAGTTCCCGGTGCAGGCTTTTCAATTCCTGCATTTTTTGCTCTATTTCCTGCAAACGCTGCAATGCAATATCTTTAACCTCACGACTGGCCCTGCCATTGTCTTCATACAACGACAACAGTTCGCGGCAGGCGTCAACGCTAAATCCAAAGGACCTTGCACTGCGCACAAAGCGCAACTTTTGAAGCTCTTCATGACCGTATTCCCGGTAACCACTGTCTGATCGACCCCGTGGTACCACCAGACCAATATCGGCATAGTAGCGCACAGTTTTCGTCGGCAGACCCGCCATCGTGGACACTTTACCGATGGTCAGCCGTGACAGCGCATTTTCGTTATCTGACATCACCTGCCTCCATGAAAGCTTGACCTTCTAGTTACTGGAAGGTCTATAGTACAGTGGATAGAAAAAGGATTCGATAGTTATGTCTGTTGCCACCCTGCTTACCGAAACCGACTGGAGCTGTCAGCACAGTTGGAAACAAGCATCAAAAAACACCTTATGGTGCTTGCTGGGCTGCGCCATTGGAGATATGGGTACCATTCTGTATTTTCAACTAACCGGCATTCCCTGGTCCACTCTGGCCATTATGAGCCTGGCGATAGTCAACGGCATCCTCACTTCCATTGCTCTGGAAACGTTTATTCTGTCGCGGCAAATGCCTGTTAAACTGGCACTGAAAACCGCGGCAGGAATGTCATTGATATCAATGGTTGCCATGGAGGCTGCCATGAACATCACTGATGTTGTATTAACCGGTGGCGCACGTCTGACCATTTGGGTGGTGCCCATTATGTTGCTCGCAGGCTTTCTTGCTCCACTGCCCTACAACTACTGGCGGCTCAAAACCCTTGGCAAGGCCTGTCACTAGGTCTGTCACTGGGTCTGTGACTGGGCCTGTTAGCGAGATCTTTGCCATTGCCTGTCATCAAGCTGATGCGTCGTCGCGAATTTATTAAAAAATCGGCTTCCATTCTTGCCTCACCCGCAATGCTGGCGAGTTCCGTAGCCGTGGCCAACAGCGGGGGTGAGCATCCTCAAACCGAGGTCATTTCGCTTACTGCCGGTAAGCAAATGTTCAAACTTGGCGGAATGGATCACCCTCCTTCCCCACTATGGCTATACAACAATAAGCTTCCCGGCCCGGTTATTCGTGGCACTCGCGATCAAAACCTGAAAATACAATTTACCAATCAACTTGATGAGCCTACTACGGTTCACTGGCATGGTATCCGGCTGCACAATGCGATGGACGGCGTGTCCGGTCTGACGCAGCAACCGGTGCAACCTGGAGAAAGCTTCGTCTACGAGTTTACGCCGCCCGATGCTGGCACCTACTGGTATCACGCTCACCATCAGAGTTGGAACCAGGTCCCAAGAGGCCTGTTCGGACCACTGATCATTGATGAAACAGAACCCGTCTTCGACCGGCAGCATGATCTTGTGTTGATGTTGTCGGATTGGCTTGTGGATGATGATGAAGTGCTCGATACAGGCTCTTTTGGATCGCCACGGCATGCATCCCATGCTGGAAGGCTGGGTAACTTTATGACGGTGAATGGCAAAAGCCGGCCCGTGTTTGATCTGTATACAGACGAGTGGTACCGCGTGCGGGTTATCAACGCGTGCAGCTCTCGTGTATTGCCATTCAACCCCGCGAGTTTTAAGGCCAGCGTTATCGCAGTGGACGGTCAACCGCTACCTGCCCCCCGCAAAGTTGATGACGTCATCCGATTAGCCCCGTCGCAAAGAATCGATTTACTGATACGCAACGATAGTCCGGGCCTGTTGCCACTGGAGCTTTTGCTGCGCCGTCAAACCTTTGAGTTTGCCAGCTTGAATTTCAAGCAGAACGCTTCGTCAGCACAGTCGACAATAACGTCGGTTAACCAAGTGCCAACACTTCCGGTCAATAACAAATTGACTGAGCCTGATGTACAAAATGCCAACCAGGTCGAGCTGGTGATGAATGGCGGAGCCATGTCACGACTGGAATCCCTCACTCATCAAGGTGAGGTTCTGCAAGGCAGACGGTTTGTCGAGACAGGTCAGTTCTGGGGCTTCAATGGTTATGCCGGTATGCCGGAAAACCCCCTGTTCTCAGCCAGCCCAGGCACGTCGGTTGTTATCTCATTGTTTAACGACACTGCCTTCGAACATGGTATCCACTTGCATGGACACCATTTCAGGGTCATCAGCAGAGAAGGAACCGAACTTGTTAACAACGATTGGCATGACACCGTGCTGATGAGCCCCGGAGAAAAGATAAAAATTGCGCTGGTCGCAGACAACCCGGGCAAATGGCTGATCCATTGCCATATGCTGGCACATGCCAAAGCCGGGATGCTGAGCTGGTTCGAGGTTAACGCTTAGCAGCTGCGTGCTGCTTGAGACATCTATGCTACCCCATCAGACACGGCAGGTTTTGCAGCGACGCGCCGCCAACGGCTACAACCGGACGTCCATCGTATTCCACTGGATGACGGTCCTTGCTGTCATCTCACTTTTCTTTACGCATGAAGCGCCGATCGATAGTGCTGGTATGGCATTTCACATCGGGGGTGGAGCTATCATCGGGCTATTTTTGATATGGCGGGTTGTACGCCGTGTTATCAGAGGGTTTGCCAAACCGGCTGAGCAGGCGCGAGGCTACAATATCGCGGCTCGTATCGTTGCCTGGGCATTTCTGTCAAGTTTGGTGTTGGTCGTTATTACCGGATACTTGCTACCGTGGTCTCACGGTCACGCCATCGATATCTATGGTTTTGAGATCCCGGCTCCGATGCCATTCCCGCCTGTTGCACAAACCGTATTCAGCGCCATTCACAATGTCTGTGGTCATTTGTTTCTACCGCTGCTGCTAATTCATGTGCTGGCAGTAATGAAACATGCCATTATCGATAAAGACGACATTGCCGGGCGCATGTTTATCGCGCAAAAGGAAGGGCGATAACAAGGTTATCAGCTCTGGTAGTAAGGGCTGCCAACGTAGGCATTTCTGCAAATATCTCTCAGCTGCTCGTACACTGCCGGAGTCGATGTCACCACCTGACCGCCGTTCTCCAGCATCCCTGCCATCTCGTACTCCAGCACCTTGCCACCAGCCTCTTCGATCATCAGCAATGCGGCGACACAATCCCAGGCATTCATATGAGGTTCAATGTAACCAAGCAATCGCCCCGATGCGACGTAAGCCAACATCAAGGCACCCGACGCATTACGATAAAAGACAGAGCCGGCATTGATAACCTCGGTCAAGGCGTTAATCGTTAGCTGTGCCGGCACTCGATTGGAATAACCAACCCCCAAGGAGCCTTCGGTCAGGCTGCTGCTTGCGGCTACCCGCATTGCTTTTCCATTTAACGTGGTACCCTCGCCCCGCACTGCAATCCAGCTTTCGTCAGCAACAGGGTCGCGAATGACACCGATGACAGACTGATCTTCAGTGACGCAGGCCACCACCACACACCAGCCAGGGATACCACGAACGAAATTGGCTGTTCCATCTATCGGATCTATTACCCACGTATAGGCCGAGTCGGAGGCCTCTGTGCCATGCTCTTCCCCAACAATACCATCGTCCGGAAAGGCAGCCGACAGTTGATCACGTATTTGCCTCTCCACCGCAAGGTCTGCATTCGAAACCAGATCCTGTACACCTTTCTCACTGATTTCCAGGTCATCCAGCTGTCGGAAAAAATTCAGCGCTGTGACGGCAGCAGCATCAACAATATCAACGGCTGTGTCACGGCGAGATTTTATATCGTGGTTCATTAAGAGTTGTTACCTGTCAGTGGCATGTCGGCTTGGGACCTGTAAACAAATTATTGGCGAATGGAAAAGTCGTTGGCACCTGATTGATCCTTGCCACTCAAGAGATACAAGGTACGGGCGCTGTGATCAGTCATGTTAAATTCTTCGGCCAATGAACGTGCTTTGTCACGGTTGAACACCGAGGTCGTTGGCATAAATCGCAACGTCATGCCACGCCGGGAATGTTCTGATGTGTTGGCTTCAGAGCCGTGGACAAGATAAACATCATGCAGCGAAATTTGCCCCGGTTCCAACTCGATGGGCTCCGCTGCTGCGGCATCATACTCGCTGGCATCAATTTCCAGCGGTAACGTGATATCCGATGCTGTGTTGTTGTTGTGCTTGCGCAGGCGTTGTTCGTGATGTGAGCCAGGTATCACCTGCAGACAACCATTTTGCATGGTCGCGGCATCCACTGCCACCCATACTGTGCAAGTGGCCAGCGGCTCAATGGGCCAATATTCACCATCCTGATGCCAGGGCGTGGCATGTCCACCATGCGCCGGTTTGGCAAAAAAGCTGGAATTCCACAAGGCAAAATCTTCCCCGATTAATTGCCCTACCATCGCAAGAATGTCAGCATTTTTAGCCACTTCAAGAAATGCCGTATCGTAGGCAAGCAAAGTCGGACAGTAATTGTCGAACTGCGGATGGTTCTTGAGCAGTGCTGTATGCTTCTCCCGAACCAGCTCCATCAAGCCGGACGGCAGACGAAAATCCGGTGTGACATAGCCTTGCTCACGGTAGGTTGAAATCTCGCTAGCGCTTAACATGTTAACTGCCCTCCATAAGATTGCGACTGTAGGTTTACAGTGAGACGGCACTGTTTTGTTTGACTCGGAAGTAGCACCCGTCGCTGCACATTCTAGCGTGATTCAGTTTCCGGTGTTGTGTAATCCCGCTGCTGCCAATGCGAAAGCATAGATTCTGGCCGTATCACGCAAGCTGGCAAAGCGGCCGGACGAACCAAAGTGTCCTGCCTGCATATGGGTGTACAGTGCGAGGAGTGCATTACCGGTCGCCTGTGCGCGCAAACGTGCAACCCATTTGGCTGGCTCCCAATAACCCACCCTCGGATCAGACACTGACGCCACCACCAGCATTGCCGGGTAGTGGTGATTGATCACATTGTCATAGGGAGAATAGTCTTTGATCCAGGCATAAGCATCCGGGTTTTCTATCGGGTTACCCCATTGCTCCCACTCTCCGGGTGTCAGCGGCAGACTTTCATCAAGCATGGTGTTCAGTACATCCACGAAGGGCACGTCTGCGACTACAGCTGCATAAAGTGCCGGCGATTGCATAACGGAAGCGGCTACCAGCAATCCTCCAGCGGAGGCACCCATTGCAATGATTTTGTCAGCTGCCACCAACTGCTGATCTATCAGGTACCTGGCACTGGCATTAAAGTCATCAAACGATAACTGCTTGCCCGCCCCCTTAGTGGACAGATACCAGTTACGCCCTCTTTCCTCTCCACCACGCACATGCGCAGTGACATGGATATATCCACGATCGACAAGCGATAGCCGGTGGCTGGAAAATTCTGCATCCAGTGAAGCGCCATAAGCCCCGTAACCGTATAAAAGACACGGTGCTGAACCGTCCAGAGCAGTAGATTTATGCGACAGGCAGGTTAGAGGCACTTGTTCGCCGTCTACCGAAGGTACGAACAACCGACGAACGCAATAATTCTCGGGGTCATGCCCACCCGGCAGAGTCGTCGCAACCAACAGCTTGCGCTCACCACTGTCGATATCAAGTTCGTGATATTCAGTCGGTGTAGTCGGCGAAGAATAACTGAAGCGCAGATGGTCTGAATCAAACTCCGGGGACGGACAAAGATCCAGTGTATAAGCCTCTTCTGAAAAGGCGACATCAATCTCGCTACCATCGATCCTCCGCACCCTGATTCGGCATAACGCATCCTGCCGCTCCAGCCAGACCATATAATTGCTGTAGGTGTGGAATTCCAGAAGCAGGCAGCCGGATCGGTGCGGCACCAATTCTTCCCAGTTGGCTTCTGCGGGTGCTGCCAACGGTGCAGTCATGATTTTGAAATCAACCGCACCATCACGGTTGGTTAACACAAAAAGGGTTTCACCTTGCAGATCAATACAGTATTCATGTCCCGGGCGACGTGGAGCAACGATCTCCGGTCTTGCAGACTCATCCAGCACATCAACCAACCAGACTTCGTCCTGACCGTCAGTCGACGCCGTTATCTCAACTTTGGTGGCACTCCTTAACAATCCAACAGACAAGGAAAATCGAGTGTCCTGCTCATGCATGACCAGAAGGTCCCCGGAAGGATCACTTCCAACAACATGCCGGTATACTCGACTTGCACGGTGATGTTCATCAAGACGGGTATAAAACAAAACGTCGGGCGTTGACCAGGTAACACCCTCAACACCTTCAATAACGTAGTCAAAATCGGAACCGGTGTCGATTTCTCTTATTTTCAGGGAATGGAACTCGGAACCGGATAAATCACATGACCAGGCCAGCAAACGATGGTCAGGACTGACTTCACAATCACCAAACTCGAAATACTCGTAGCCAATGGCTTCTTTTTCACCATCAATCAGAACATGCTCCAGTTCTGAAACGTAGCCTGGTTCAGGCTCTCCCTGTTGCCAGACCGGGCGCCAGCTACCACGAGGAACTTTCGCCAGAAGTGGCTGCTCTGCACCCGGTGTGTAGCGCCAGTAGTAAGCGGCAGGCCCGTCGTCCTCCGGCACTTCGCTCTCATCTTCACGCATGCGACTCCGCATCTCGGTATACAACGACTTCTGAAGCGGTTCAGTAAACCCGAGGCTTTCTTCACAGTACTGGTTTTCAGCCGCCAGATAGCGGGCAATGGGGCTGGCCAACTGGCCGGGGTCAAGCAGCACTTGTTGCCAGTTTTCAGCTCTCAACCAGGCATAGTCGTCTCGGAGCTGCTGTCCATGCCATTGCTGCAATACCGGTTTTCGAGGGCATTCGGGTGGTGTCAGGTGAATGGGCGCTTGGAGTCTGTCGTTCAATTCATGGTCCTGCAGGTATCAAATTGGCTTGCTGGAAAGGTCTTCTGGTCCGCCGTGCATCAGGCTTTGCAACGGCAAGCCATAGTCTGATCACCTTCAGATTTTACGGTGTAACGCATCGACTTGCCTAAAACAACCCTCTACACTGTACTGATCAGGTTGCGTGCCCGGGGTACGTGCCCGGGTTACGTGCCTGAGTTGCATGCCTGAGTTGCATGCTTGGGTTGCGTAACTGGGTTGCATGCTTGGCTTGCATAAAAGGGTCGAGTGATCAGCTCGACCCGGCAGGCTGTTTTTCAACAGCTTGCTCTTTAATATTGCCTGTATTTTACGCTATTGCGGAGAGATCATGTTTGAACATATCCCGGCATCTGAACCGGATGCCATACTCGCATTAATGCAACAATTCAGGACCGATCAGCGTGAAGGTAAAGTTGACCTCGGTGTGGGTGTATACAAAGACGGTCATGGTCAGACACCCGTGTTGCGTGCGATAAAAAAAGCCGAGCAGCAATTGCACGCCAGACAAGACTCGAAAACCTACGTCAGCCCAACAGGCGACGCTGAATTTTGCACCGCGATGCTTGATCTTGTGTTTGGCAAATCTGCCGACAAGTCAACTCTGCGGGCAATGCAAACCCCCGGTGGTAGCGGTGCCCTCAGAGTGTTGTCTGATCTGTTGTCTGCAGCCAATCCGGATGCACGCACCTGGGTATCCGATCCCACCTGGCCGAATCATCTACCCATGTTGCGGAACGCTGGCCACAACATCGTTGAATACCCCTACTATGACAGCAAAGCCAACCGGGTAGATTTTGACGCGATGATGGGCTCACTTGAGCAGGCTGAAAAAGGTGACATTGTGTTGTTGCACGGCTGCTGCCATAACCCCACCGGTGCAGATCTGGATGCAAGCCAATGGGCCAGTGTTGCAGAACTGTTCAGCAAACGCGGTTTGTTCCCGTTTATTGATCTTGCATACCAGGGATTTGCACGTGGCCTCGAAGAAGATGTGGAAGGCGTTCGAATTCTCGCCGACAAGCTTCCCGAGC
Source organism: uncultured Granulosicoccaceae bacterium (assembly GCA_937951215.1). Classification (GTDB taxonomy): domain Bacteria; phylum Pseudomonadota; class Gammaproteobacteria; order Granulosicoccales; family Granulosicoccaceae; genus CALFCE01. The sequence goes on along the minus strand of CALFCE010000185.1, from coordinate 954 downwards.
TCGCGATCGCTACCAGCTGTTCAAAAAACCTGGCGCTCTACAGGGAAAGAGCTGGAGCTGCTATTTTGCAAGCCGGGTCTTCGATTCAGGCGGACAATACCCTGAGTAAAGCAGTGTCGTTCGTTAGAAGCAATTATTCCATGCCACCTGATCATGGTGCGGCGATGACTCGCATGGTGCTGCTGGACGACACCTTGCGTGCTGACTGGTCGGAAGAACTTGAATCCATGCGCATGAGGATGGTCAGATTAAGAGCCGAATTCGCTGATGCCTTGCGTAAACGCAGTAACTCAGATCAATTCGACTACATTGCCGAACAACACGGTATGTTTTCAAGATTACCTCTGAGCACGGCTCAGGTTGACCAGCTGAGAGAGGAACACGGCATCTATATGGTCGGAGACGGCCGCATCAACGTGGCTGGTTTGCCGGAAGGTAACATGGACGAGCTCGCTGCCCAAATTGTAGCTGTCCTGGATTAATACATTCGGGATTAGTACATTCGGGATTAAGACATTCAGCACTGGAACATTTAGCGTTATCCGCGAATGGCTTGAAACCGGGCACAAACGCTTAACCTGAATATTTACCGTCGGGTATATCCAGCCAGGCGGCAACACCGACAGTTGCAATCACTGTCGTGGTGCCATTGTCTTCATCAACGATATTCATACCGCCCGGCACCGCGGTCACAGATACATTGCCGTGCGGCAGCGTGGCTGCTACAGCATTGGTATCAACCCTGTCCGGTTGCTGAACTCCCACGGTGACTTCCACCTCCATGGTGGCTGGATCGATGCCCAGGGAACGAAAGAAAATCAGCGAGCTATGATGCAATGCATCTTGCACCGCGCGGTTAGCCGCTTTTGTATAGTCTTCTCCATACAGGTCATTGCCGGTACCCATTTCAAGAATTATCCGTTGCCTGCTCATGACGCGTCCTCGTTGAGATCG
>CALFCE010000184.1 GCA_937951215.1 uncultured Granulosicoccaceae bacterium | reverse complement strand
GAATTGATCAGGGAGGGCTCGGCCAGCTTCCATAGAATCAGCAAGGCGAGAACAGGTAATGCACACCACAGCGCAACCATATAGCCATAGTGAGTCGGTAGCGAGTGTTGCCGGGTCCCAAAGGTGACATACGCATAGGCTGTTCGGCGCGCCACAACGTAGCCCACCAATGCCATCGCCAGCACGGTCAGAATCAGAAAGTTTGTTTGCATATCACCTTGAATTTTCTCTGTGACTCGAACCCGGTGCCCTGATAAATCTCAGGCTTGCCCGGGTTCGAGTTTTTTTCTGGCTTCAAGCCGCTTACATTTCCAGCAGTTCCAGGTCCTTGACTGCTTTGCCCATGCTGCTGCGCTCTTCGTCACCCAAGGGGATCATTCCCTTGTCGGCGAGGTACCCTTCTTCACCCCAGGCGCCTTCGCTGGTGAATTCAGTCAGATACTCAACAATGCCCGGGACCTGGCCAATGTGCTGGCCCTTCACATAAAAGTACAGCGGGCGGGATATCGGGTAGTCGCCTTCGGCGATGGCATCGAATTCAGCTTCGAAGCCCTCAATGACAGAGCTCTGTACCAGATCGGAGTTCTGCTCCAGAAAACTGAAGCCGAAAATACCCAGTGCTCGCGGGTTGGCCTCCAGCTTTTGCACAATCAGGTTGTCGTTTTCACCAGCTTCGACATAGATCCCGTCTTCCCTCATGGTGTGGCACCAGGCTTTGGCCTGATCTTTGTCGGCGGCTTTTATAACGTCAAAACCCTCGCAACCGACTTCCATGGCCAGCTCAACAAAGGCGTCTCTGGTGCCCGAGGTGGGAGGCGGGCCGATGACTTCGATATCGGCATCGGGCAACGCGGCATCGATTTGCTGCCAGTTAGTGTAGGGGTTGGCAATCATCTTGTCACCAGCGGACGGATCGGGTACTTCTTTTGCCAGTGCCAGAAACAGTTGCTCGCGGGTCAGTTCCATTTGATCGGCTTCCACAGAATTGGCGATGGCGATGCCATCATAGCCAATCAGTACTTCAACAATTTCGGTGACCCCGTTTTCCTGACATTGATCAAATTCGCTCTTTTTTATACGTCTTGATGAATTGGAAATATCCGGGGTTTCCACACCCAGTCCGGAACAGAAAAGTTTCATCCCGCCACCGGATCCGGTGGATTCAATTTTCGGTGTTTTGAAGTCTGAAATCTTGCCAAACCTTTCGGCCACAACGGTGGCGAACGGGTACACGGTTGAGGAGCCGACCACACTGATGCTGTCCCGTGCCAATGCGGTTTGCGAGAAGCAGGTAGCAGTGATCGTCAGGGCGAAGGATAGTGAACGAAAACGCATTTTTATCTCCAGTAAAGAGGTTTGTTCCTAGTGTCTGACTTCATTATCAGGCCGCAATATGACCTGAATATGACAAGCGGGTTACAAGCCTGTGACAAGACACCAAATCAGCCGTTAACTGACTTCTCGCTGATCGCCAGCGCCCACACAGCGCGATGACGGTAGCTGAATAGAGAACGTAGAACTTGTTCCCAGTTCACTTTCAATTTGCAATTGTCCACCATGACGCTGGGCGATGTACTTGACAATCGCCAGGCCCAGTCCAGTGCCACCTGACTCGCGGGACCGATCTTTATCAACTCGATAAAAGCGCTGGCTGAGTTTGGGCACGTGCTCGGGCTCGATGCCCGGTCCGTAGTCCTTGACGCTGAACACAGCACCGAAAGGTTCGGACAAGGCCCAATTGACTTCGATTCGGGTACCCGGTTCGGTGTACGCAATAGCGTTATCGATCAGGTTCTGGCAAGCGCTGTGAATTTCGCTTTCCATGCCTCGCAGCCACAAATTTTCATCAAGCTGCAGCTCGATTTTGTGCGAGTGGTCAGTGGCAGCGTGTTTGTCTGACACGATGCCGCGCAGCAACATGGCGATATTGATGGGTTGGCCCTGGTCCTCCGCGAGGGTGTTACTTTCAAGTTTGGACAATGTCAGCAAGTCGCCGACGATAGTTGCCATACGATCGGTATGTTCGGCGACTCTTCGCAAAGCCAGCTGGGAGGATCCTGTTTGTTGCAGGCCTTCTTCCCGCAGCATTTCAATATGGCCCTGTATCACCGTGAGCGGGGTTTTCAGTTCATGTGATACATCGGCAACAAACGCCTTGCGCATCTCGCGAACCTGCACGCGCTGCGTGATATCCCGTGCCGTCAGAATGCTCATATTGCCTGCCGGTACGCAGGTCACGAGAAGGGTGGAAGAGGGCCCGAGTGGAGATTCCATTTCAAGCTCGCTGGTTGCCGCCGGGTTTAACAAGTATTGGTGGAACTCTGGCAGTCTGATCAGGTTGTCGATGCGCTGCCCGGTGTCGCGTTGACGGGTCAGCCCCAGTAAGGTGCTCGCCGCGTTGTTGCACCACTGGATCTGTAACTTGTCATCAAGCACCACCGTGGCGTCCGGAATCTCGGATGCCAGCGCATTGAATTGCTGCAGGGTGCCGCGTAACTTTTCTTTTTGTCGTTGTCGGCGTTTTCGTTCTCTGTGCACGAGTTGCACGATAGTACTGGCAAGGCCGACTGTGTCCGGGGTTGTTTCCGTTTTCGCACCGTTTTCGAGCCAGATGTGCAGCTCATAGAAGCGGAAAATCATCCACCCGGCGTAGAGCATCAAAGCCGCAATGAGTGCTAGTGCCGGAAAACCGCTGATAACACCGGCAAGCACTGCGATCGCCAGACAGGCGGCCAGACGCCAGCATTCTTCTACCCAAATGTTCACTTAATTGGTAACACTCTTAGCCCGCTTTATTCACGAAGGCGAACGGGATATTGAAGTTTACATACTGT
>CALFCE010000183.1 GCA_937951215.1 uncultured Granulosicoccaceae bacterium | reverse complement strand
GGCTGTATGCCTTTTGCAATAAGTTCAGGGCTCTGGTTGTTGTTTTTTTGTTGGAACTCGAATGCTGTTTGCAGAAAGGTTGCAGGTATATCGAAACCGTTTGCTGTTTGTGTTTCCGTGTCCAGGTTTCGCAGTAACGCTTCACTGTAGGGACTGTTTCTGCCGACACCATCCGAGACGAGTTCGCCAGCCGCACCTGAATAGGCCACCAGCGTTGCCCGAGCATTGAAATTAGGTCTTGAAAGCCCACGTGAGCTGGCAACACCGCCACTGAAGGCGCTGCGCTTGATCGCTGTGTCATATTCCGGGATCTCTCTGCAGGCGTCGAAAACGGTCACGGCAAGATCAGCTTTGCCATCCAGCCTGCGCAATATGTTTTCGAGACTGACAGAGTCGTTTTGAACTGTATCCATATCCGCGAAGGGTACATCTGCCGGTAACAAGTGGGGTGCTCCGTTGAACTGCATTCCGTGGCCGGCAAAAAACAGGAAGGCTATCTCTTTTCTAAATGACGCGTTGGCAAAACGATTAACAGTCTGAATCAGTGTGCTCTCGGTCAGGTCGAGGTGTACTTTGTTTTCAAACAATTCAAAATCAAGACGTTTTAGTTTCTCGGCGATATCGTTTGCATCGTTAACCGGATTCCGTAGTGTTTGCAAATTTTCATAGTTCGATATCCCGATGACCAATGCCAACCTTTCAGATGCTTGCAGCAAATGGAGTGGCTGGAAAATTAAAGCCAGAGCGAAGATCATCTTGAAAAATCGTTTCACGTGGTTTGGCTCCTGATGCTTTTTCTGTTTTTTTATGAATAGTAAAGCCATTACTCGCTCACCAGGGGTGGGGAGGTGATATTGAAACTGCAATTGGGAGAGCTGTCGCTGTTACCCGGATCTTGCCAGGCAGTGAACCATCCAACAGTGCCCAAGGGAGCCAGCACGGCAACCAGGCTGTCATTTAGATCAAGGTTTACGTTTAAAAGACTTTCGTCAAAAGCGTTGCCTATTTTGAAACTTGATAAATCACCGACTGATCCAAAAGTCATCGGTACCATATACTCAGAATTGTCTTTTCGGAACAGCATCAGAAGGATGCCCTGGTTCAACCCGGCTTGTGCATTACTGCGTATTGAGGACACAGAATTCGGGCTGAAGTTACCTGCGCAAACACCGTTGTCGCTATTAATTTCGAACAGATAGTAGGGTGCTTTGGTGTCGTTGGGCCCAACCACATCGCCATCCGGAGGGTCGCTGCCAAATTCCCATAACGCAGAATCATCCAGTGTTCGGGGTTGTACGATTTGCAATTGGGGCGCATCCGGGTCACGGGCTACTCCGGTGAATCCGTAGGTGCTATGTAAATCCGTAACAATGTCACTGCCAGTCAGCACATCCATATCAGGTCCGAAACCGTTGGTGTAGCCTTCTGTATCCAGTCTGACCCTTGAGTAGGTCTGCTCTTCTACGCTGGTTAGAAAAACATCGATAGTGATATCAAATATATCGCGTCGGCCGTTGCCATCGCGGTCGGGGTAGGTATAGTTTTCAGGCCCAAGTGAAACGGTACCCGAACTGTTGGAAACCTGAATGGTTTGCTCCAGAATGGCAATAAGGCGACAGTCGCTGCTTCCGGCGGCTATGTGACAGAACTCAACAACAATGTCGTGGCTGCCGTTTGTGAGCTCAGTAGTGGGTACTTCAATATCGACTGTTGAGCTGGTACCGATAGGAAAGCGTTGTCCCGGTTGAAGCGTGCCGCGATAGGGTTCGCCGTCAATGGTTAAATCGAAAAAGATGGTGTTAAACGTAACTGATCTCAGAAGTTCCAGATGCGTTGAAGAGTTGGGTTGCAAACTGTTTGACCCAGCATCGATCTCGCTGCTGTCATCGCATCCGATCAATATCAGAGGTATTGTCAATACGAAGATTAGAATCTTTAATTTTTCCATGGCGCAGCAAACTCCTTGCTGAGAGGAGACTTCAATTGTATTGGTTGTAATGATCCGAATGGATATCCCGAACCGGCGCCAGACGGAGAGCTTCTGTTACCAGTTAAGAGTCTATGCGATTGAGTGTCAGAGATGCAAATTATGGAGCCAAATCTGATCTCAAATATAAATTGAACCAGAAGCGTTCTCAAAATCAGGGCTATGTTTCTCCGTCTCCCTACATCACAATCTCCCCGGCATAGCCAGTCAACTCCAGATACCCGTTAGCGATACGATTGCCCGACTTGCTTCCGTTTTTTGCCACTGCCTTTTGATCCCAAACCTGCACGGCCCCCTCCCAGTAAATTATCCCAGTACTCCCTCTTGAATCCAGTTCCTGATCATCAAACAGCGGCTCAATAATCAAATCCAATAGACCTACTTGTAGCCGCATTGATACAGGGTACCTGGCATCTGTCCGGGGTGATTGCCAGTAACGCTGCGGAGTGAACATAGGCGAGAGCTCTTGCTCTTTGCGTCGTCCGTTTTCGATATTGATAAATCTGGCGGCAGTCTTTAGTGCTCCACCATTTTTGTCCCGCATCTGAAATGCCATCAGTGCAGAACCGTCGTCGAAGTTTAGCCCTACCCAGTCCCAGCCAGCGGCTTGGTTTGACATTAGCTCGCTCGACCATTCGTGATCCAGCCAGCCGGTGCCGGCGATGGGGGTGGTTGTTTTTGCGGTTTGGTATTCGCCGGTTATTTGCAGTTGCGGGCGGCTGTAGTAGTAACTGGATTGTTTTGGCATTGCGCCTTTTTGTGAGAAGCCTTTGTTGCCTTGCAGTACTGGTTGTTTGATGTTGGGTGGTGGTGTGGCTGTGATGTTGAATGTGAATTCGTTGGCGTTGACGTTGATATTTATTTGATCGGTATTGGTGCGTGTCATTTGCCATTGTTTGTTTGGCATGCCGATGGTCAGGTTGGTGTCGTCTTCACTGTACTTTGCAATGTTATCGTCAACTCGCCAGGCTTGTTGGTCGTGCAGTAGTCGGCCTTTTTCAGGCAGCGCGAGCGCGGCGTGGGCAAGCAGCAGTTGTTTGGGGGCGAAGCGGCTGGGGTTGTTACGAGCATAAGGGGTGCGGGAGCGGAAGAAGGTGATTTGCAGGCCGAGCGGGCCTTGTTTGCTTTCCAGCCACGCAGTTAGATACCACCACTCTGTTCGGTAGTCAGGGTGGCCGCCGTGGTCTTTTGGGAATATCAGGTCTTTGTTGGGTTCGACATCAGGGTAAAGGAGTGAGTCTTGTTTGGTTGTAGTTTGTGCGTTAGCTTTTTGCAGGTATAAAAGTGCCAGTGGTGGCAAGCTTTTTAGAAAGCTTCGGCGAGCTGGTGATTGAGTTGATTTGTCTTTCATTGCATTACCAGTCCCTGCGCACGGCTTCTATCGGGCCGAGGCCTGCTGATTTCCTGGCGGCGAGTACGGCGGCGATCACTCCCAGGATAATCAGTACTGCACCTGCTGATGCCAGTTGGCTGGTTGGCCAGTGGGTTTGCATGGTCCAGTTAAAGGACTGTGGGTTGACCCATCTA
>CALFCE010000182.1 GCA_937951215.1 uncultured Granulosicoccaceae bacterium | reverse complement strand
AGAGTTGTGGTATCAACAAAGGCTGAATAATCTGCCAGCACAATCGCCCCGTTTCGATCATAGAAGGTGATGGTTAGCAGGATTTCCCGATCTATTGGCAACTGTTCAACCAGTGTCCAGGATTCGTCAACCACCCAGCTTGCGTTGCTACGCCGGTCATCCCAGGTCAACACAACTTGCAGCTCATTGGATGAATAAGCTGGAACCGTGATATCGAAGTTGATCGTGGTCAGTTCCGCAGGCATTGCATTTCCGCCCGTCTCATCACCCGCTGAGGGTATGATGAATTCTGTTCTGATCCCCGTGCTATGGTTGATGACGACATAGTCACCAGCGGTAACTGTGCACTCAGAACCTCCCTCGCAGATTGTTGAGTAATCAGAAAGACTCTGTACTTGATACCAACCATCATCCGGCCACGAGATGGTTTGCCCTTCTGCAATAACGGTTGCCGGGAGGCTGTCTTGCGTCGATGGTGTTGATGTGTCGGTAAGTTCTGAATCCACCACCACGGCAAAGCGCTCGCCGCTGGTATGGTTAATGACGTTATAGCTTCCAGCGGGAACATCACAGGAAAGCCCACCTTCACAGACTGTTGTATAGGTGTCAGCACGCTGCACCTGATACCAGCCGTCGGCGGGCCAGCTGATGCTGTTACCCTCTACTGTAATTGAGGTACTGCCAGATAGAGTACCTGAATCAACACCCACATCTGCATCTGCAGGTGCACTTGCAGCAGTAACATTTTCGAAGCGCTCACCGCTCGTGTGATTGATAACAATATAGCGTCCACCGTCAATCAGGCAAGGCCCACCTGACAAAGCAGACTCACCTGATACAAGTCCTTCACAGACGGTCTCGTAAGTATCGCTACGCTGAACCTGATACCAACCATCATCAGGCCAACTGACGGTGTTGCCCGACACAGTTGGGGACGCTACACCAACCGAGTGAACGGCAAGCAGCGCTGCGGTGGCAAAACGGGTAATCCAAACTACAGATATTTTTACTACGGATATTTTTTTGTGCATGAGTTGGCGACGTAAGATCAAACAGTAAGCTGCAATCTTAGCGCATGCGCTATATCAAGAATGGTCAGGGTACGCGAGCGGAGCATTACCAGACTGCAAAGACTAAGTTATAACAATTTATAACGATTAGTCGGCGGGCAAAGTGTTGCTTTTTAAGCCTCAGAACAAATTCAGAACACCCTCAAATCCTTAAAACTTGTGTGTCCAATTTATGTGTCTAATTTATGTGACTTTATCAGTATAGATTTACGGGTGTCCTATTCCTATTTTCCTAATTAAACTCCGCGGAAACTCTTGTTCAGAATTTTCCTGCAAGTTCCAGTAGTTGTTAGTGACCGGACCCTTGGGTTTTATCTTGGCTTCAAAATCAGAATGCCAGAACTCTATGCTATTGGGACAACGCCCTTTCCTCTGTGAACAAAACAGATGCGCGAATACTGCTGGCAGTGCCCTGGGTATCAATAAACGCCGTTATCTCGGTTTGCTCGCCCGGTGCCAGATTGAAAGGCACATACTGGCCGTTAAAGCCGTAGCCCACCGGCTGCCCGGATTCATCAAGCGCATGAACGAAAACACCCGTGTAGTAGAAGGTCCGGTCGAGATTGTTTTGAACCACCAACGTCAACATGGGATCACCAAACTCCGGGTCAGTACCGACAGTATAGGAGAGCAAATCCACCGAACCCGGTATATCGTTATGGGACCCGGATATATTGAATGAATGTCCAAGTGAAAATACCACCGACGCAACCGAATCATAGGTGAAGCTGCCGGAGTTACCTGCAATAACATGGTAACCGGAATCACCAGCCCGGAGACAATGAGATACCGTACGATTTCTGTCCGCTCTGATATCGATCCCCCCCATCGTGAAAAAATGCTGAGGCACTGCCAGGCGCTCTCCTGAAGAATCTACAAGCTCAATATCGTCGAACAATATTCCACAGCGTGTCACTTCAGAAATGTTCTTTATATAGGCGATTACGTAGTACCGCTCTGGCTGAAAGACTTCTCTAACCGCAACCACTTTCTCAACTGTCAAACTCTCTGCACCTTGCAACCCACCTAACAGTTCAAAATCAACACCTTTGCGCAAGGTCACATTGGCGACGGTTCCGCTCCCGATCACTGGGCCATCAAGGCGGGTTGAGTTATTAGCAAACTGAAAGTAGCTGTCGCTTTGAATATCCCCCAACCCAAGATTGTCCAGGCCGGGAGTGAGTGGTTGCTCGACTACTGGGTCGGTGTCAGATTCAACAGGGGCACTAACAGAGGGGCTATCGGAACCTGGCTCAGGACTGATCCCGGCCGGTTCGCTTTCCCCGGCTGGTTCGCCTTCGTTGTCAAGTTCCATTGCAGGATTGGCGGGTGTATTCGACTCTGGATCAGCACCACTGGATGAACCAGAACCACAAGCTGCCAGTAAAAACAACATCAGGCCGATTGAAGCACCTTGGCTTAACCCAAACCAGGAATACTTGAAACCCCTAACCCTGCCAGCTCTAACCAAAGTGCCCGCAAGCCGCCGTAAAACACCCCAAACTCCTGATTTCACGTTTACATCTCCATACCGCTAAATTAACAGCATGTATTATAACACCCAACTCGTTGCGCGGCCTGCAATCCGGAAAATACACACTATTCTTGTACGTCGTCATTGACTCACAAGCACAAGTGCAGATGAGAATCATTCCGGAAACGTTTCTGCAGAAAACTTTTTCTCGGGGTTTACCTGGCCGAGACAATCGGCAGATACCCTATATACTGCCGATCATGGCACAGCCCTAATCATCCAAAAGCTCATATGGACAATAAAGCCGTTTCATCACCGAGTGGGAAACGTCTGTCGACAGACCGAGATGATGCGTGGCTACCCTGCACCATACGGCTGGCGAATGGATCGATTGCCTTGAAGTGAAACGGGCTCTGCACTTCAGGATTACCCAACAGTATTTCATAGTGGAGGTGGATACCGGTGGCGTTTCCGGTTTTACCCATCTTACCAATCATCTGCCCCTGGCTGACGCTATCGTTAACTGAAACCCGTCGCGATTCAAGGTGTGCATAGCGTGTGAAAACACTGGCACTGTGTTGAACAACAACCATGTTTCCGTAGTCAGGATGAAACCTCGATTCGAAAACACGGCCCTCACCAGCAGAGAAAACAGGCCCGCCATTGTTGTTTGCGTAATCAATCCCTTTGTGGAATCTGCCGCGAAATTGTCGATAACCAAAACCCGACGATAGACAGGCATTCAGCACCGGAACCACCAGAAGCTCGACCCCACCCACCAGTACCGTTTGCCTTTGCAGGTTCGCAGCAGGCGCTGGGTTAACAGTTACACCACGGCATAGTAAAACCCCGGAACGATCAGAGCCACCCCGGCTCTGACGGTCCAGATCGGAAGCAACCGTTGTCTGGCTGACAGGCCCGGCACAACCCGAAATAAAAAACAGCACCAGCAACAAACTCTGAACCGCAATACTGTGAAACCTGCACGAGATCATGGCAGGGCCTATAATCGGGATCTTGTTCAGCATAACGGGTTTATTCCCTGTCGGGGTTTCACCTGCCTTAAAATAAGATCAGAGTGTCACTCTGTTCAAGCTCTCACACCAGATCATAACAACAGAGAGCCAGAGGATAGACGTTGCAGGATGGCTGACAGTAACCAGTCCTCACTTAACAGAGGCTGAACAGCCCTGTCGAGCAAAACCTTGTCTGCAATGAGAATGTGACGAAAGCACCACCCTAAAATTCCACGAAACCGAATCCACAAAAAAGCCGTCGGATAACTGAATTCCGGAATGGCCGGTATGGCGTATAGCCCGGGCCGGCTCTACAAATACGTTGCGAGAAACCGGGAGAACTGTAGCGATCACTTTCCACGACCACCTGCTCCGCGTTAGATGTCGGTTATAAAAGGCGTTGGGCAACTTGGAGGCCATAGCAGAACACACCGCCGTTATCGGACAGCGTTGGATTTTGCAGAACCCCATACTGTGTAGCTGGTGAACCTGGCACTAAAGAGAATAGTAGCGTTTACACGATACCTGTGATTGCCGGGCTCATTGAATTGTCAGGGCGCTAGATAAAAAAACGGGCCCATTCGGGCCCGTCAGGTACGTTGCTTTTGTCTTGGATTTTAGACAAAACGCATGTTAAGCAAGCGCTTCAGAGGTTGTCATGATGATAGCTGCAGCAACTTTGTAGGGATCAGCGTTGGATGCGGGACGACGATCTTCGAGTCGACCTTTCCAACCATCTTCAATGGTTCCAACCGGAATTCGAATTGACGCGCCGCGGTCAGATACACCGTAGCTGAACTGATCAATCGATTGTGTTTCGTGCAGACCGGTCAAGCGCTTGTCGTTGTCAGCGCCATAAACGCTGATGTGACGCTGGATGTTCTTGCCGAACTCTTCGCAGATCTTGTTGAACACATCTTCGCTACCGGCGTCACGCATTGCACCATTGGAAAAGTTGGCATGCATGCCTGAGCCGTTCCAGTCAGTATCGCCCAGAGGTTTCGGGTGCCAATCGACTGCAACACCATACTTCTCTGCGGTGCGTTCTATCAGGTAACGACTGAGCCAGATTTCATCACCGGCATTCTTGGCGCCTTTAGAGAAAACCTGGAATTCCCATTGACCAGCGGCCACTTCTGCGTTGATACCTTCAACATTGAGACCCGCTTCCAGGCACATATCAAGGTGCTCTTCGACAATTTCGCGACCATAGGCGTTCTTGCCACCCACAGAACAGTAGTAAGGACCTTGAGGCGCGGGAAAGCCCTTCTCTGGGAAACCAAGAGGCAGGTTGGTATCGATGTTGATCAGGAAGTACTCCTGCTCAAAACCAAACCAGAAATCATCATCGTCCTCTTCAATAGTGGCTCGTCCGTTGGAGACGTGCGGCGTGCCATCGGCATTCAGAACCTCTGTCATCACCAGGTAGCTGTTCTTGCGGTCCGGATCAGGTATGATCGCGACCGGCTTCAGGAGGCAGTCTGAATCGCTACCATCCGCTTGTTCGGTTGAACTGCCGTCAAATGACCACATCGGACAGTCTTCCAACTTACCACCGAAGTCTGAACGAACCATGGTCTTGCTCCGTAGGCTCTGGGTCGGCTGGTAGCCGTCGAGCCAGATGTACTCCAACTTGCTTTTCATCAAAAACTCTCATTAGGTTTAAGGGGAGAAGCGTACTTTAAGCATTATTAAACCAGTACTCAAGGACCCGACTCAATGTTGCTGCAAATCGCACAATACCTGCATCATAACAGGGCCGAAACAGAATATTAGCGCATCAAAACGGTGCGGCAAACAAAAAAGTAGGGCAAACTGTAAAAATATCCCAGGCAGTTCGTATTCTGGCTACACTTCAAAAAAACTACGCTAGAGGGCCCTGAAACAGGTGAGTGAGTACCCGAAATTCAATCTCCCGGATGCTGAAAAACTGGTCGTTGAGCAAACCGACAAAGAGCTTGCCCTGCGGCCAGACCCCAACTTCCGCTATGCCTACTTCCGCACCATAGCTAAAGGAGGTAAGTCGCTGATCCAGTCCTGCAAAGATCTGCATCTGAACCGCACTATTTGCTACAAAACCCTGCTGCCCGAATTCGCCAATGACGAAATCGAGCAAAAGCGCCTGTTGCGTGAAGCCCGAGTGTCGGCGATGCTGCAACACCCGAATATCGTCCCTACCTACGAACTGGGTCGTAACAAACAGGGGCAATACTATTTCACGATGAAGCTTGTGCACGGCTACACCATGCGCGAAGTGCTGAACTACCGCGAACGCTACGATCTTACTCAATTGATCAACATCATTATCCAGGTTGCCTACGCACTGGAGTATGCGCACTCAGTAGGTGTCATTCACCGTGACATAAAACCGGAAAACATCCTGATTGGACCCTATGGAGAAATTCTGTTACTGGATTGGGGCCTTGCGAAAGTCTGGACTGGTAAAGTCCAGGTGTCGGACAAAGACCTGGACGCGGAAACTGAAAACGCCAGTATTGAAAACCCAAACCAGCGAGTGGACGAAGACCAGACCATGACCGGGTACCAGCAACTGCAGGGCACACTCTTGTATATGTCACCAGAACAAATCGAACGCGATCCGGCAATAGACTATCGTTCTGACTTATTCAGCCTTGGTGTGATTCTTTACGAGGCGTTGACCGGTAGAACCCCTGTGGAAGGTGAAGTGATTGAAGAGATTATCGAATCAATCCTGAATGACGAGATACCCAAGCCCACTGATATCGTCACCAATATACCGAGAATGCTGGAAGATGCGACATTAAGTTGCCTGCAAAAAAAACCCAGTGAACGTGTTCAAAGCGCAGCAGAGTTGTTAAGAATGCTTCAACAAAATTGGAGCCTGGTTTAGCGCACTAGCCAGGCGTGATTGATATCGAGTAGTGGTGTGTAAGACCAATTCACGCCAACATCAAGGTCTTCTGTCGCCATGATGGTTGCAATCTCTGATGTGTCCTCAGCGCTGTTGATGGCTGCCAACGAAAACTGATTGGTTATAACGATTAGTCGGCGGGCAAAGTGTTGGTTTTTAGGCGTCAGAGCAAATTCAGAACACCCACAAATCCCTAAAACTTATGTATCTAATTTATGTGACTTTATCAGTCTAGATTTACGGGTGTCCTATTCTTATTTTCCTATTCTTATTTTATTTTTTGAGATACAAAACTAGACGAAAGTATAGTTGAGTCGTTACACGAAGGTCGATTTATACTCGGGCACATTAGGACGTTAACCTGATATTAGAATAAGGACATTGGAACAATGCCAGTGATAAAGAGTCATGACACCTCCAGTAACAATGGACAGCCGCACACCCTGTACATGCTGAGCAAGTTTCTGGTACTGATGCTACTGCTGATCGGGGTTACGCAGAAGGCATGGAGTATGGAAGAACCCACGCTGATAGCGCCAACCAATGATTTGCTCGGAACAACCGAGACCTTTGTCTGGCAGCCAAATTCTGCAAATGTAACGAAGTGGTGGCTTTATCTAGGCAGCCGTCTGGGGGCTTCAGACTATTACTATTCAAGCTCAGAAATACCAGGGTCGGTACTCTCGGAAACGGTTACTACCATTCCACCTACCGGAAGTCCGTTGTATGTGCGCTTGTTGTACCAGGTAGTCGGTGACCCAACATGGCGTTCGGTTGATAGACAGTACACGGCTAGTGGCACGCCTTTATCAATTACCGATCCGGTTCCAGGCAATCAACTGCAGGGTTCCACAAACACCTTCAGCTGGAATGACAATGGTGCCACCCAGTACTTGCTGGCAGCTGGTTCAAGTGTAGGTGCCTGGGATTATTACAGCAGCGGTAAAGTTAGTTCAACATACAGTGTTACAGCGACTGGTTTGCCAACCGATGGCAGCACCGTCTATGTTCGGTTGTGGTATCGCTGGGGGTATGAGCGTTGGTTGTACCTGGATGAAACCTATACAGCTGGCGGTGTTAGTGGAACTGTATGCCCGCTTGATATCGCAGCTCATGTTGAAGCCTACAACTCCGAGCCTTCAGGAGAAGTGTTTCTCGAGCGTATTTTTGACTTGGGTGATCCGACCGGAGAATTTGGTTGTATGATTACTGATGGAAACGGAACCGGTAGAATACTGGTCACGCTGACCGTGTCTAACTTCAACAACAGCCGACTTACGCTTCGCGCTCACGATGGTAGTACGTCCAGTATCATTGATAGAGTGGAAGATCTGACCGAAGATGAGCTGTCTGCCTGCGCGATGGATATTGAATCTTATGATCCTACCGGTACGTTTGCCTGTGAGTTTGTCGAGCCACAGTAGTAATCGTATTTCGGTAAAAGTGCATTTGCTAATTTCTAAAGGTAAAACACTGGACACCTACTAATTTTCTGTACTTAAGTGTCTGCATTAGACATTTTTTCAGTTGTGATTTATGGGTGTCTCATTCTTCTTCATATGCTTCTACCCTGGGTATCGTTGCTACAAGGCGGATGGCATACAGGGTACTTGTATGAAGTAGTGAATGGGAGGATTTATTTCTCAGAATATCTATCCTTGAAAAATATCTCCACGGAAACGTTCGTTCTGAATTTTCCTACACACTTAAATGTTTGCTGTCTATTAAAAACCAATTGATGCTATCACCTGCTTGAGCAGTGGATTGATCGTACGAGAGAAATTGTAGTGTGTTTAGCTATATCAATGTATAGCCACCATGATGGTTGTACACACATGGGTACTATTCCCGAATCGTACGTCATAAATTCCATGGTCTATACAG
>CALFCE010000181.1 GCA_937951215.1 uncultured Granulosicoccaceae bacterium | reverse complement strand
ATAAGGCCGTGCTGTATGAGGCAACCCTGAACAAGGCAACCCTGAACAAGGCAACCCAGAACAAGGCAACCCTGAATATGCCATCCAGGGTGACAAGGTTGCCCTTGTCTCATCTTCCGATTAGCTCTTACCCGATCAATTCTTGATCGGGTAGGGTATCCAAAATTCCCCAACCGACTGACAGCCCAGCCGGTCTTGCAAGTCGTGTGTTGCTTCGATGACGAAACATTGTCGTCTTCCAAAATAGTGTGAATTACCTCTCATACAAATACACCGAATGGTGAAGCCTGTGATGTGGAACCTGTAACGAAAGCCGATAACGGCACTGTTGTCCAGCAACTATCGATGCAGAATGCCGAATCACCACTACTTCATCCTCAGGTTTTTCGCGTGCCTGATATTGAGCTGCCTATCCGTATTTTCCCAGGCTGATTCGAAATCGCTTGCGACTCTCGTGTTTGAACAATCCGGGATGAGAGTACAAATCGCCCAGATACCTGCGGCCATTCAGTCCGGATTTGATCAAGCAGTTGCCGATGGCACCTACAGCAATGTGATTCCGAAGGACTCTTTGCCGGCCTTACGTGAAGGACTGGCCATGGCCTTTGATAGTCAAGCAATGGAACAGAGCATCGTCGATCAGCTCTCCCGCACACTCGATCAGAAAACACTGGTGTCGATACTCGATTGGCATAAAAGCCAGTTAGGGCTGAAAGTGCATGAGGCTGAAATAGCGCATTCTGTGTTTTCAGATGCAAGTGAACGCGAACAGTTTCTTGCCCGGCTTGATGATGAACCGGTTAGTGCGGAGCGAATGTCGGCACTTTACAATCTGGAACAGGCTTGGAGAATCGTTGAATCCAGCGTCGATATGATGATCGAAATGCAAATTGCCGTCACAGCTGCACTGATGCATTTGGCACCAGAAGCTGAGCGTGTGCCTGTCGATCGGTTGGTGGAGGTTTATGCAGCCCAGAAACCTGCTTTGACCTCCCACTTCTCGCAGGAAACCCTGCTATCGATGATCTACATTTACCAGGATTTGAGTTTGGACGAGATCGGGATCTACGAGAGTTTTGCGCTTTCTGAAACAGGTCAGCGTTACGTTGATTCGACCAATCTGGCATTGCACCGTAGCATGCTCGAGGCCAGTCTGCGCTTTGGTAAAACGATGGGTAGATTAATGCACCACGAATCAGCAAGTGCCGATATTTAGACAAGCCTGGTAGGTTTGTGTAAGCGTAGCACGGCCTGCGAAGTCTACCTATTGATGTAGTGCGTTCTGGTTATGTTCACCAAGCTTGCATTCTTTAGTTGTGTTCTTTAGTTGTGTTCTTTAGTTATGTTCTTTAGTTATGCTCTCTGGGTGGAAGCCCGGTATGTTGAGTCAGTATCTGCCCTTTCTTTGTATTGCCTTTTTGTTTTTGCTTGCTGTTGGGGCGTGTGCTGTTCTTGCGGCGAGCGCTTTTATAGCTGCCGTCAGTTCTCGGCTGGTATTTGGGGATAAGCTGGTTGGCACCTCCCCCTATTAAATCCTCTCTACCCATCTCGCGCAGGGCATCCCGCAGCATCGGCCAATTGTTTGGGTCATGGTATCTCAGGAATGCTTTGTGTAACTTTCGTTGCTGAGCGGTTTTCGGTACTTCCACCGGTTCACTTGTTTTATCCACTTTTTTAAGCGGGTTTTTACCGGTGTGATACATCGTGGTGGCGGTCGCCATTGGTGACGGATAAAAATTTTGTACCTGATCGGCTCTGAAACCGTTTTGCTTTAACCACAGGGCGAGGTTCATCATGTCTTCGTCAGTGGTGCCCGGGTGGGCTGCAATGAAATAGGGTATCAGGTACTGCTCCTTGCCGGCCTTTTTTGAATATTTTTCGAACAAGGTTTTAAACCGGTCGTAGCTGCCGATACCGGGCTTCATCATTTTTGACAAGGGTGCCTGCTCGGTATGTTCCGGTGCTATTTTTAAATAGCCGCCAACGTGGTGGGTTACCAGTTCTTCCACATACTCCGGGGATTCAACCGCAAGGTCATAACGTAAACCGGAGCTGATCAAAACTTTTTTAACACCCGGTAGCTCTCTTGCCCGGCGGTACAAGCTGATCAGGGAAGAATGGTCTGTGTTCAGATTGGAGCATATTTGCGGGTACACGCAAGAGGGAAGACGGCAGGCGGCTTCTATCTCGCGGGATTTGCAGGCAATGCGAAACATATTGGCCGTGGGGCCGCCAAGATCGGATATAACCCCAGTAAAGCCCGGGACTTCATCTCGAATGGTTTCAATTTCCTTGATAATCGAATCCTCTGAACGATTCTGAATCACCCGTCCCTCGTGTTCTGTAATAGAGCAAAAAGTGCAGCCGCCAAAACAGCCTCGCATGATGTTGACCGAGAAGCGGATCATTTCGTAAGCCGGTATTCTTGCACCGTTATACGAGGGGTGAGGCACTCTTGCGTATTGCTGATCAAAGACAAAATCCATTTCTTCGGTACTGAGTGGCATTGCGGGAGGATTCAGCCACAGTTTTTGTCCACCTTGGTTCTGTACCAACGCACGAGCGTTACCGGGGTTGGTTTCGAGATGCAGTACGCGATTCGCATGGGCGTACAGAACCTTGTCGTTCTTGACCACATTGTAGGCCGGTAAGCGCAGAACCGTTTTTTCCCTGACAGCTTTTCTCAGTTGTCGCTGTTCGGATTTCGAATAGAATTTGATGGCCGCAGATGCAGCCCCGACCTGTGTTTCGTCCTGCTTATCATCTACACCGGCAGTAGCCCGAGAAGAGTCGGGCAGAGTTGACGGTGGTGCATCGGGTTCAATGATTTCATAAGGACTGATTTGTTTTTCTACCCGGCCGGGCTTGTCGACGTTAGTTGAATCGATCACCGTCCAATCGGTTGGCAGGTCACTGATGAGATAACCGGTACCTCTGACATCGGTTATTGATTCGATGGTTTCACCCCGCGACAGACGATGGGCGATCTCAACAATGGCTCTCTCCCCATTGCCGTACACCAACAGATCTGCCTTTGCGTCGGCAAGGATGGAACGACGTACCTTGTCTTGCCAGTAGTCATAGTGAGCAATCCGGCGCAGTGAGGCTTCAATACCACCAATTACCAAAGGCACATCAGGGTAGGCTTCGCGGCAACGCTGTGAGTAGACGATAGAGCATCGGTCGGGTCGCAGCCCCCCTACATCTCCCGGAGAGTAGGCATCGTCGGAGCGGATTTTGCGGTCTGCGGTATAGCGATTGATCATGCTATCCATGTTGCCGGCAGTCACTCCGAAGAAGAGATTCGGTTTCCCAAGAGCCTTGAACGGATCAGCGCTATGCCATTCAGGCTGGCTGATGATACCGACTCGAAAGCCCTGCGCCTCAAGTAACCTGCCAACGATCGCCATGCCGAAGCTGGGATGATCAACGTAGGCATCTCCGGTTACTACGATGATGTCACAGCTATCCCAGCCAAGCTGATCCATCTCCGTTCGCGACATGGGGAGAAACGGGGATCTTCCATAGCATTCCGCCCAATAGAGGGGGTAGGCATTTAACGGGGTAGGTTGCTGGGGTAGCACGTGAATCTCTGAGAGTTGCGAGTTCCTTATTGTACCGCATGCGTGTCACCGCGACCCGGGACAAATGTGCTTTGGGTCAAAAGCTCTGGATAAGGCCTTGGCGATAACTTGGGGCTGGAATCC
>CALFCE010000180.1 GCA_937951215.1 uncultured Granulosicoccaceae bacterium | reverse complement strand
GTGATGGGGTCTTCGCTCATGCCGCTGGAGGGTGCCAGCATACGGACTTCATAGTCACACTCAGCCTCAGTGTCGTGGGCACCAATCAAGCCGATTGCTTTATGCTCACTCCAATTGACCAGCGATGAATCCACAGACAGCACATCGCTTGCACTGGTGAGCTCAAACACCTGCCATTGTGGACCATTATCCAGCAAGGTGGTCTGGACAATCTGCGAGGCTTGCAATTGCAGAGCTTGTTGTAACTGTTGCTGACGTTGGGGAGGCATGGGTTCAATCTGTGTAGGCGGTGCGATAAAGGCCGGGACTTTGCCACTCAGATCAATGTCGACGATACCCACGCCGCACTCCTGTCGAACCAATCCGTCTGTTTTTGGAACGCCGCCGGCTTCCAGCCAGGCCGCGCAGCTACCGAGTGTTGGGTGTCCGGCAAAAAGCATCTCCCGGGCCGGAGTGAAGATTCTGACCAGGTAATCCGCTGAATCATCCACCGGGGGGAACAGAAACGTGGTTTCGGCCAGGTTGGTCCAGGCCGCAAATTCCTGCATTTGCTGATCATCCAGGCCTTCACCATCGATGACAACGGCAAGAGCATTGCCTTTGGTGGCTTCAGATGCAAACACATCGTACTGCGCAAATCGACGTTGCTTGGGCATGGATTCCTGACTCTCTGGGCAATGACCTTCGTATTATATGATAGATTGCGAAAGCATCTTTTGAGCATTGATCAGCAGGTGGAGGCTGAGAGCATGAAGATTATCCATGTCACTGATATGCATCTGGTCAAGGCAGGGGAACTGTTGCATGGGCTTGACCCACTACAACGGTTGCAAGCCTGTGTTGATAGTATTGGTCGGGCGCATTCCGATGCGCATTGCATCGTGGTTACCGGTGATCTGGCAGACCGCGGTGAAATAGAGTCTTATCAATTGTTCGATAAATTGATGACTGAGACCGGCTTGCCGGTATATTGCCTATTGGGTAACCATGACATTCGCAAGGTATACCTTGATCAGTTTCCAACAGCTGAGGTCGATGCTCACGGTTTTGTACAAACCTCCGTTCAAACGCCGGCCGGTGTGTTTCTGTTAATCGATACCTTGCTGGATGGTTCACACAGTGGCAGCTATTGTGAAAAGAAACAACAGTGGCTAAAAGCAAAATTGGATCAACATCATGATCAGCCGGTATTTGTCTTTATGCATCACCCGCCGTTTGATTTACACCTGCCATGTATTGATTCTATTGGCTTGGAGGAAAAGCAGGCATTTGCAGACACGTTGGCAACTCACAATAACGTCAGACATTTGTTTTTTGGTCATGCACATCGTGCACTGTGTGGTCACTGGAAAGGGATTTCGTTTTCATCGCTGCGCGGCACCAATCATCAGGTTCAGCTTGATTTTAAAAGCGACAAGATTAGCTACAGCCATGAAGATCCTGAATATGCAGTGGTGTTTATAGATGAAGATCAGATCGTTGTGCATACGCACAATTATTTCTCCGAGTAATTCGGAAACTGTTCCGGGAACATGCAGGCAATCACTTATGCTATAGCTTGCCTGCTGGCCACGGGATTGCTCGATCTCGTCTTCAAACTTTACTCCAGTGCTGGATACTCCCGTGGTTTGATGATGGCTGGCGTTGGTTTTATCTGGGCTTGTTTGCAGATACTGACTATGTTTGCAGGTAATAGCGCGTTCTCCTTTGATTCAACAACAATCCTCTTTGGTGGGTTCGCAGCGATATTGTTATTAGCTTCAAACTTGTTGCTGCTGGAGTGTCTGGGTCGTTTGCCGGTAAGCATAGCGTCTACTGTTTATCGCCTGAATACCGTGCCGTTGGTTTTGATGGCAGTTTTGCTATTGGGAGAGAGGCCGGGCTTTTATGGCTGGTTCGGAGTTTCGCTAGGGCTGGTGAGTGTGTTTTTACTCTATACAAAACCAGAGGAGCACAGTGCCGGTTCGATTGCTGTGCCTGATTCTACAAGTGCGCGTATCCCGCCAGGCAAGCAGCATGCCCTCTCAATTTGGTTTTTGCTGATCATTGCGGCAAGTTGTATTCGGGCGCTATACGGTATTACGTCCAAAGCCGGTTTATCGAACGGGGCAGCAGCAGAAACCATGATGTTTTTATCGGCGGCTGGTTGGTTTTTGGGTGGACTGGTTTATTATCGGATGGTCGATACCAGGCAGGCAGCCTCATTCAAATCGATCAAGCTAATTGTTGCCGCCGGTATACTGGTTTTCGTTATTGTCTGGTTTCTGACCAAGGCACTTTCACTTGCTGATGCTGTCAGTGTGATGCCCATCGCCAATATGGGGTTTGTCGCTGCATTTGCCTTTGCGCTGTTGCTTCGCCTGGAGCAACCAACGCCAAGAAAACTCACTGCGATTCTGGTGGCGATGGTTTCAATCTCATTGATTGCGTTGGGTGGGTAGTCGCTACATTATCTTGTTGGCCATGGTAGCTTCAATATAATGACCTTGTAAGGCACCATCGCATGATCAGAACTGCGATCTTTGCAAAATCAACTCAATTCCAATGGGCCGGGTGCATCGATTTCGAATACATTGATCGTCATCGAGATAAGGCCATAGTATCCAAGCACACCAACCAGATCGACGGTAGAATCGCTCCCTAGCTGTTCGATTGTCTTTGAATACGTGGCTTCAGATACTTTTTTGTTTTGCAGTAACTCCGTGGCGAAATGGTAGACCAGATATTCGTCCTGTTTTTCAAACGCTGGTGTTTCCCCTGTACGCAAGGCTTCGAGTGCTGATGGAGCAAGGCCAGCTTCGAGTGCAAACTTCTTGTGTACCTGCCACTCGTACTCGGCATTCCAGTGCCGCGCGGTCACCATGATTGCAAGCTCTGACAAGCGTGCTGGCAATGAGCTGTTATATCGACAATAACAACCCAAAGACTGAGCCTGTTGTGCAAGCTCTGGTCGCCATAGCCAGATGCCGAGTGGCCCGGGTGCATCACCGCGCGGACCAGACACCATTTGTTGATATACGGCTTGTTGCTGTTCAGAAAAGCTATCTGGGTCAGGGCGTTTTAGTCGACTCATTTGAATACCATTTTCGAGGTTGTTTTAAGAAGAGGTTCGATGCTGAGCTGCCAAGTCTACAAGGTGTATACTAGCAAAACGCGTTCACTGGTACGTATATAAAAGGAGTTAAAGATATGAGCAAAGCAACTATTGTTGAGTACTCTGAAGTTAAAGCTTTCCGCCGAGGGAACGGTGTCCTGACACGGCTGTTGGTCGGCAAAGGTAATGCGGCTGATACCTTGTTTACATCTGGTACTACTGTGTTTCCGGCTGGCTGCAGTGCGCCGATGCACACACATAATTGTTCCGAGCAAGTAACCATTCTGCGGGGTAGCGCCGAGGTCACAGTCGATGGCTCTACCCGTAAAATTGGTGCCATGGATACTTCGTTTATCCCGGCAGAAGTTCCGCACCGATTTCTAAATGTCGGAGAAGGTGAGCTTGAGATACTGTGGATTTATGGGGCAAGGGATGTGACACGAACTTTTACAGAAACAGGTGAAACGGTCGCGCATTTGTCTGACAACGATCAAGTGTAAGCAATCAGATGAAATAGCCCGGCTTTAATGACTCATCTGCATTGACAGGTGAAAACCGAACAATGTGGTTTTCCTACTGTTTGTGCTTACGTTTTGCATTGGCCGTCCCTTCCATGACTTTGCAAACGACTGATGCATCCTGGTCATCAAGTCCTTGGGCGGCTGCGGCAAAATACTGTTGGAGTGCAGTCTGGTAAACCGGTAAGGGACAGCGAAGATCTGCTGCATGCCGGGTAATGATTGCAGAGTCTTTCAGCGGAATTGACATGTTCATTCCTTCTGCCGAATAGTCCTCACTGACCATCAAAGCCCCTCGCACTTCAAACATGGCAGAGCTCGATCCACTGCCTGAAATGACGTTGTGGAACATTTCCGGATCAAGCCCTGATTTTATTGCCAACACCATCGCTTCGGCTGCAACCGTGTTGTGCACCAGATTGAGGATGTTGCCGCAGATTTTTACCTTGCTGCCATTGCCGAACTCACCAACATAGTGAACTTTTCCACAGGTGAGTTTAAGGATTGGCTCAAGCCTTTCGCAATCGTTTTTTTGACCACTGAAAAATGCCGTCAGACTCTTGTTCAAGGCCATTATGCGATTTCCGCTAACAGGGCAGTCAACCGCCGAGCGTCCAGCACCGGTACACAGTTCGCTGAAGGTTTCTTTATCCTGTAGCGACAGTGTCGACATATCGATCACACACTGATTTGTTTTCTCGACGCTGCACAGATTTTTTGTTACCGCGAACAACGCGTCAGCGTTGGGCAGGCAGGTAAAGATGTTATCGACAACGGATGCAACCTGGGCGGGACTATCCTGGATGGAGACACCCAGTGCAGCTGCGCTATCACAAGCCTCTTTTGACAGATCGTAGCCGATAACCTTTATACCCGATTCAATCAGGTTTTTGACAATCGCGGAGCCCAGCACACCAAGGCCGATAAACCCGACTTTATCTAACATGTAAGTTCTCCGCTTAGGGTGTTACCAGGCAGGCTGTTGAAAAACAGTCTGCTAGTGGTGCAGAAGAGTCTAACTACTCAAGTGAACTGATTCCCCGGTCTCTGCTGACTTGGCGATAGCCTCCAGAACCACAATATTATGTATCAATTGATCGTGAGTGTAGGGATATTCAGTCTTTCCATTGATGGCATCTGCAAATGCTTCGAGATTTTCAACCACCGTGTCAGTCCAGTCGAATTTTTCGACATGCGGATCCTGTTCGGTTCGAGACACCACCATTTCGGCAACGCCTCCTGGCGTATCCGGGTGGGTGTCGTTGCGGACTTCGACTGCTGCTTCTGAACCGAACACGTGTAGCCTGATAAAATGTGGTGTGTAAAGAATTGCACTCAAGGTAGCAGTCATGCCTGCTTCAAATTTTAATTGCACCGAGACAACGTCTCCGGTTTCCCAATCCAGTACTCGACGTGAAGTCATGGCTTGTACCGTTTTCACAGGGCCAAAGTAGGCTATATAGAGATCCGTCAGGTGTATGCCCATACCTGTCATCGCGGCGGCCGGAGCGGTTTCCTTCAAGGTACGCCAATCGCCAGAAGGAACATTGATCAGCTTGTCATGACTGAAAGCGGCTTCTGCATGCATGACAGTCCCTAACTCATTTTCCTTGATCATTTGACTGACTCTGACCAGCGCTGGTTCAAACCGGCGCTCATGCCCGATACCCAGCACCACGCCAGCTGCCTTGCACGCTGCGACCGAGCGTTTGGCGCTGTTGCCGGTCAGGCCAAGTGGCTTTTCGCAAAACACGTGTCGACCGGAATTGGCAATTTGAGTGACCTGCGCCTCGTGCAGGGTGTTGGGAGTGGTTAAAATGATGGCGGAGATTGAAGCATCAGCCAACGCTTCATCTATTGATCGCAATCGCGTTAAATTGGCGCTTGCGATTTCATCCGCACGAGAATCGTCCGGTTCAATAATGGCAGCGATCGAAAACCGACTGTTGTTTTTCAGTCTTTTGGCCATGTGTTGGCCCCACCAGCCGTAGCCCGCGATGGCAATTACCAAAGGTGTATTTTCCACGGATTATCCTCCAGATCCCACATTCCAGCCTACAGCATAAAGTATCTTGTGTTCGTTCAACCGGCTTGTGTATTTGTGTTGAAATACTGCACTAGCAAGGCCCTGTCGTGGCGGCACGGGCAGTGTCAGTGCTGCACGTTTTAACAAGGCACTGCCAGTTCTAACAAGACACTGACAGTTTTTACAAGCCACTGCCAGTTTTCACCAGGCACTCCAGGTTTTTAAAATCAGGCTGCAGTGTCGATTAATTCTGCAAATTGCCCCCGGTGATAGACCAAGGGCATCTTTTTGTTCGAGCCGATTCTCAATACCTCTCCCAGAAATATCTCATGATCACCACCCTCATAGCGTCTGTAATTGTGGCATTCAAGTACTGCCAGCGTATCACACAAAACAGGGACGCCATCCAGCCCAGGTGTCCAGCTGACGTTGCGAAATTTGTCTTCCGAAGGTTTGGAAAACTGCATGCAAAGGGACTTCTGCTCTGCAGAGAGAATATTGATTGCAAACGATGAGTGTTGCCGGAAAGCCGACAGGCTAGGTGCGTCCAAAGCCAGGCTCCAGAGTACCAGAGGAGGGTCAAGAGACACTGAATTGAAGGAGCTTATCGTGACTCCAACAGGTGCACCGCCATCACCACATGTGGTCACAACTACAACGCCGGTAGGGAAGCATCCCAAGGTCTTTCGGAACAGGTCTGCATTAAAATTATCTTTGGTTTCGATCATGTCGTCACACCTATTCAGTTCCAATCAGCTGACATTGACAGATAAGGGGCTGTCCGATGGTCTTGAGGTTAGTTGCCTCAGACCTAATGAAACCGTATTTAGGGTCTTCTGAAAATGTAAATATTCTTATATCAGATAGAAGTTTTACTTATACCGCCTTCGTTCAGGCTTAAAGTCGAGCCAGCCACAGAGAAATCCACACAAATCCCGGTAGTAGTGTGAACACCAGCACGGTTGAGAACACAACAACACCTGCCACTTTTTCAGGAGAGCGTCCAAAATGTTTGGCAAAAACAAAGTTGAAAACCGCGACGGGCATGCACAGCATCAGAAAAACAACCCCTGCCTGCGTTCCTTCCAGATCAAAGGCGAATACCAGTAAAAATCCCAGACTGACGCCAATAACCAGCCGAAACCCGGCCAATAGCATCGAGGTACGCATATCCGTAATTTTTAGTTGAGACAGTGAATGTCCGAGTACCATTAGCAATGCCGGTATCACCATATTGCCAAGTAATTCTGTGGTTTTCGCGATGCCCTCGGGTACCGGTATTTCCAACCACAGAGTCAAAACACTGAGCACAACAGCATAGTAAAGTGGTTGTTTGAGAATATTGACAAGATTTATCGAACCTGCCGCAATCCCGAATCCAATCGTATACTGGGATATGGAATTGACTACAAAGTACGAAACACCCAACGCCAGTCCTTCGTCACCAAAAGCCATAAATACCAGTGGCAAACCGATATTGCCGGAATTTGCATGCATGATTGAAGCAAGATAGGTCTGGACAGACATGCCCGAAAATTTCAGAAATACAAAACCGGCAATTGCTGACAGGCCAAGGGAATACACGGCGATCATCGCCATTTTGCCAACAGCTTCCAGCTCAATATTCAGGCTGGTTAGTGTGGAAAAGATCAGACATGGGGTTGCAAGCTTGATGACCAGGTTGGTCAGGGTCTCACTATCGAATGGTTGGTGCCAGCGTGCCCAGGAGTACCCCAGGGCAACAATAATGAAGACCGGTGCTACCACCGTCGCGATCTGAACTAGCACATTGATGGTCTCCGGATGATAGTAGAACTATCTGGTCACACTTGATAATCGTTGCCGTTAACTGTCCAGTTTTCTGTAACGCGTGTTCCCGACTCGCGTAGCATTTTCGAAACTGCGCAATGCTCTTTGAGCTTGTTGATGATCGTCTCTATGTCTTTCTGTTCCCCATTCATCGTTGCTTTGATAAAAAGCACGGTATCGGGAAACGGGACATCGATTGGCTCAATCAAGCGGGTTCCCCGACTGTCCATAGTTGTTTCAACTTCGATATCCATGTCAACGATCTCCACATTATTGGCTTTTGCCAACTTGTTCGAAATGACATGAGTGCAACCGATTAGACCGGCGAATACCATTTCTACCGGCATCGGCCCTTCATTGGTCCCACCGCGTTCAATGGGTTCGTCGATAATCATTGAAACGTCTCTTGAAACGACACGCGATTTGGTGTTGCTTTCTGCGACGCCAGACAAGCGAAATTTCCAGATCGGTTTTTCCCTGATTGTTGCCATTGCTTCTGTACCTTGGGGAGGTTAACGGAGTTGGGGTATTTGATTAATATCGTTATGAGTCGGGAATGCCATTGTGCGGCATTCCCGATCCTGTGCCAGGAATACTAGCCGCCGGTAATTGACTCTACCAGAGACTTGTACGATACAGCCTGTTCGGCACGGGCTTTGTCATAGTCTGTGCCACTCATGTAGTCGATGTTTTCTCCCATACGGCTCATCATGCGCTGGTAGGTTTTATCATCGTTTAGCTGATCAAATGCTGCACGCAGCATGTCAAGACGATCACTTGGGATATCTTTGGGGGCCAGCACGACACGGTGCATAAACCCGACATCACCATTCACACCCAACTCGGAAAAACTCGGAACATCCGGATAAATTCGCTCATCACCAGCAGTTGCGAGCACACGAACCTTACCAGCTGACAGTTGGCCGGCCAGTGTTGACGGAAAGCCCATGGTGACATCCACGTCACCGGAAAGCAGTGCTTGCATCGCCGGGCCACCACCTTTGTAAGGAACGAGATTCAGTTCGAACCCATTGGCCTGCATCAATTGAGCTGCAGGTACGAACAAGGCTCCCCAGTTACCCGAGTGGGCCATTTTTACTTTACCGGGATTCTCTTTTGCAGCAGTGAAAAGTTCCTCGGCAGTTTGGTAAGGGCTGTCCGCCTGGACCACAATGGCAATAGGGGCAAAATTTATTCTTGCCACGGTCACAAAGTCTTCCAATGGCTTGTAAGGCAGGTTTTCGACGTGTTGTTGCAGCTGGTCGATGTAGTTATGGGTGAAGAGCAGGGTATAGCCATCTGGCTTGGCTGTGGCTACTTCATTGGTTCCTTTTTGTCCTGCAGCACCGGGAGACAGCTGCACAATCATCGCCTGGTTCAGATACTGTGGTATGACACTGGTCATGACTCGAGCGTTAAGATCATGCGAGCCTCCAGCTCCCAAAGGGATAACCAGAGAAATCGGCTTTTCCGGGTAACCTTCAGCCATAGATGGGCTGATTGAAGTAAAAGCAAGTAAAAACGCAGCAGTGGTTGCGAAAACTGATTTTTTCAGCACTCCACTGGACATACTACGGGTTATATTGAACAGTTTCATTGATATTCTCCGTTAAATTGCAAGGTGTATTTTTATCTTGTTGCACATCCTTTCGTTAGAACGCATTTTGGTCATTTGTCATCGAGTCCTCCTCTATTTGCTAATCCGCAACTTCATCGTGTTTCGCCGCTACTGGCTGCGGTCTTTTTTTGTTAATACTTCGCCAAAGCAAAATACCGATCACTGGGGTTATAACAAGTATTGCCAACATCCCTGGCCTTTGGGTTAAGGCAAATTGCCAAAAATTGCCGTCGGACATGGCCAGTGTCTGTCCAAACGCATACTCAAGCGGGTTACCTAATATGAAACCCATCACCATGGGCATGACATCAAACCGACCGGCTTTGGCGATAACACCAAAAAGTCCGAAGAAAGCCAGCATCACGATATCGAACACATCAGATCTGAATACGTAGGAACCAGCGACGGCAAACATGACAACCAGCGGGATCAATAACGAGCTTTTTATGGAAACAAGACGCGCGAAAAAGGGTATGGATAAGTAGCCGATAATGAGAAACAGGATGTTTGCGAGCACCATAATGATCAGAATCGCGAATACGATAGAACCCTGGGATTCGAATAATTCCGGACCTGGCCGCAATCCTTGTGCGATAAAAGCTCCCAAAAGGATTGCGGTGACGTTGTCTCCCGGAATCCCCAGCGTCAGCAGCGGAACCATGGTGGGCCCATTGACCGCATTGTTGGCAGCCTCGGCCGCTGCAACACCTTCCAGCTCGCCCTTGCCAAAATTTTCCGGGTTGGCAGAGGCGTTTTTTGCAGCTGTATAGCCCATCATTGCGGCAACTACCTGACCGAGGCCCGGAACGATACCAATACCGGTGCCAAGCACAGTGGAACGGGCAATGGTACGCAGGCACCGTTTGAATTCATGAATCTTCAGGCGCTCACCCAGAACTTTGCTTGTGGCTTTGAGCTGGTCTGCGTTTCTACTGATGACACTGACTATTTCCGGGATGGCAAATACACCGATCAGCATGGGTAGCAGGGGTATTCCCGATTTCAATTCGAAATGCCCGAAGGTGAATCGCTCGACACCTCCGATTGGGTCAGTCCCGATCAGGCTGAACCACACACCAATAAACATCATTAACAATCCTTTGATCGGATTTTTGCCCGCGGTTGCCGCAACCACGACCAGACTGAGGAGCAGGATGGCAGCCAGCTCAGGAGGACCGAATTGCATGACCAGCAAGGCGATGGGGAAGATCATTAAAAGCGTGAAAATATCGCTTGCTGTGTCGCCAATGATGGAAGAAAACAGGGCGATATCGAGGGCTTTTCGGGATTTACCTTTTTGCGTGAGTTGGTAGCCATCGTAGGTGGTTGCAATGGCAGCTCCTGTGCCGGGCATGGAAACGAGAATGGCGGGAATGCTGCCGCCGAATATGCCGCCTTTGTAGATACCGAGCAGAAAGGGGATGCCGACGAGTGGATCAAGAAAAAACGAAACCGGTAGCAGAATGGCCATTGCCATCAGGGTGGTGAAACCCGGTAAAGCCCCGATCAGCATACCGGAGAACAGGCCGATCGACACCATCAAGAACGTGTCGGCGCGAAGCGCCATTTCAAATCCAGTGAGAAATTGTTCAAGCATGGATTATCACTGATGTTTCATTAGAATCAGTCTCTAGCGTCCAAACGGTGCAAGCAGTTTGGCGTACAGAAGTTCTATTGGGTTGAGTTCGGGAAGGGAGACCAGCATGCCACGTGTGGCCAGAAGATAGAGACAAACAGGGCTGAGTAGTGAAAACAGAAATATCTGAATCCAGTTGCGATTTCCCAATAACAGAGAGATCACGGTCAGTACGATAAACGACGTTATCAGGAAACCGAGCGGTTTCAGCAACAAACCATAAGATACCAGAATAAAAAAGAAGGCCGCTTTTTTAAGTGTTGTGCTTTCTGTTTCAGCCTCCGCTTCTCCAGATGTCTGAAATAGTTTAATCAGGCTGGGAATGGCAAGTGCTATTGAGAGCACTATGATAAAAACCAGAACAATCTTTGGAAAGAGAGCCGGTTCCATTGCCGACAGTGATCTGCCGAAGAGCATTTTAGGTTTTGCGACCAGCGATGGAAGTGCGTAGAGAGCAGCCATTGCCAGCAGTGCGCTGACGGCCGAAAAAACCATCTCTGTCTTTTGAACTTTCACGAATTATTGTTGCGCTGATTCAATCAAAATACCCTGATTTTCTTACCTGCTGACCAGTTCAAGCACGTGGCATGGCTAGCCAAGTGAGGAAGTGTAATCATTGCCCTTTAACGGAAGGGTAACGGGTTCACCACGTTCAGCAGAGAGGTCTGCTGCGATGTAAACCTCCATAACGTTTCTGGCTTGTTCCGGTGTTACCAGAACGGGTTTGTCCAAAGCGACAGCTTCAATAAAATGATTGGTTTCAGGTGCCATTGGCCCTGCGTAGGTGTGCTGTACATATTCTCCGGGCATTGACGACATCGGCAGTTGTATGCCCTTGCTTTCAGTATTCAGTAACACATCGCGGTGACTGTCATCGACCAGTAGGGCCCCTTTGGTGCCTACCATTTCCAGTGTGGTGGTCGAGAAATTAGGATAGCCTTCCGGCAGAATCCAGCCTGCGCCAATGGTAAAGGCGATTCCATTGTCCATAGTGACTATGATCCAGGTGCAATCGGGGGCATCCACTCCGCGAGACTTCATCAGTTTATATACGTTTTGCGCATAGACTTTTACAGGCTTTGCCGGTTCCAGACACCAGAGAACAAAGTCTAAATCGTGCGTGGCTTCCATAGCGGCGGGAGACAGCTTGACGCGTCCGGAAATTTTCTTGCCCAGACTGCGAGTGATGTGTCTGCTGACCAGTGCGCTGACGGGTTCTCCCAGTGTGCCGTCATCAAGTGACTGTCGGATATAGGCGTACTTTGGATTGAATCGTTGTGAATAACCGATAGTGAACTTCAGCTGTTTTGAATTAGCGAGAGCGATCAGCTCATCGGCTTCGCTGAGTTCGATAGCAATGGGTTTTTCCAGAAAGACATGCTTCCCCGACTCGAGTGCCGCTTTGGCCATCGGGAAATGAGTGGTCTCGGGTGTAGCTGAAATCATCACTGCGTGTAGATCCGCATCGTTCAGCAACTCTTCGTAATTGGTAGTAGCCACGGCGGGGAGACATTTGGGCTTCATTTCCTCAAGCCTTTCGGGGCGGCTTTCCGCTATGGAAAGCTTATCAACCAGCGGATTTGCATAGGCTGTTTCAGCGCGAATTCCGCCACACCAACCGGTGCCGATGATCCCGAGATTTATTCGATCCATGGTGCTTCTCTACTTGCAGATATAGTGTTTTTAAACTTATGAACCCACAATATCATCCTGATTTTCCTTAATCAACGATTATCGATAATCGTTGACAGCCATTTATTCCTGAGTATGATGACTGGAAAGCATTAAGGAGTTGGCATGCCCCACGTTAAGCCTCTGAGCAGTGACGAATGTAAAGATGCTGAGGCGGATATCAGCTGGTTGGCATCTGCAACAGGCTTTACCGCAAACTCCATGCTTGCACTTTCTCATCGCCCTGAAATCGCCAGGGCAGCACTTGGGCTGATAAAGGCCGTTGTTCGAAATCCTGATGGTACCGTTGACCCGGCCTTGCGCTGGATGGTTGCCCATGTTTCAAGTTTATCCAACGGGTGTACCTACTGTTCCGCACACACGTTCAAGAACGGCGCTGACAATGGAGTCAGTCAGGACAAGCTTGATGCTATCTGGGAATTCGAAACCTCTGAATTATTTTCAGCTGCAGAACGCGCCGCCTTGCGGATTGCCATGACCGGAGGTCAGTGTCCTTCACATGCAAGCAGTGAAGATATGGCCGAATTGAAAAAGCATTTTGACGAGGCCCAAATTGTAGAAATCGGGGCAGTCATCGCGTTGTTCGGTTTCAACAATCGTTGGAATGCATTAATGCAAACCGACATTGAGCCTGAGGTAACAGCTTTTGTAAAAGAACGTGGTTACACCGATCTTGGTCGGGATCGAGTCAAGAGTACTTGATAGGATCAGGAACATTCTGTACGAAAGAGTCCGGATCACAGCAAACCGGAATCACTAATATTTCAAGAATGCGGCTACAGGGATAGCCCGTCCACTGACAGGAGAGGAGAAACAAGATGACCAAAAAACTGGATACCAGTCGAAGGCGCTTTATGGCTGGAACTGCCGCTATCGCTGCAACCGGCGCGATGCAAATAACTATTCCGGCCACGTCTTTCGCTCAGGCAGGTTACCCTGCGAGACCGATCACTCTGGTGGTGATGTACTCGGCAGGTGGGGGTACCGATACCATCATGCGCAAGCTGGCGGAAGAAATGGCCAAGGCGCAAGGCTGGAAAATTAATGTTATTAACAAGCCAGGGGCTGTAGGTGGCGTCGCCACTCAGTTTGTCTCCGCCGCTAAATCCGATGGCTACACTCTGCTGGGTGGAGCAAATTACAATCGGTTTGTTCGCGTGCTGGGCCACGCCGAGTTTGTACCTTGGGAGGACTGGGTTCCGATGAAAGCGGCCAATGCACTTGCCAGCTGGTCGGTACGCAAGGATTCACCTTTCCAGAATTTTGATGACGTTATCAAAGCAGCCAAGGAAAAGCCGGGCTCAGTTACCATCTCCACGTCCGGCACCGGTGGTGTATGGCACGAGCTGGCTTTGATTGTTGCCAATCTGGCGGGAGTAGAGCTTAAGTACGTTCCGTATAAGGGGGGTAAGCCGGCAACGTTGGCTGGGCTGCAAGGGGAGACTGATATTGCAGGCGGTGGCGTTCACGAACACATAGAATTGATTCGCGCTGGTGAGTTACGCAACCTCTGTCAAACCAGCGCTGACGATATTGTGCTGGACGACGGTACCACATTGCCTTCGATAGCAACCATATTGCCTGAAAGCCGGAAGATACTACCGGTGGGTGCGACTTATAATTTTATGGTCAGGCGTGACCTCCCTCCGGAAGTTATGCAGATGTTGGCGGATGGTTTCCGATCTGCTGCAGGATCAGATGAATTCAAGGCTTTAATGAAATCGAAGTTTTTCCAGCTTGATATAAAAGTCGGGGAAGAAGCGGATCGTGAAGGCGCTCTGATGGAAACGGTTACGGTTGATATCTTTAATCGCTTTCAAGAGCAGATTGGCGCTGAAGTCAAAACAGCTGAAGAATTGGGTTTGCCTTCACCGGAAAATTTCGATTCATGGTGGCCACCAGAGGGGTACAAGCCTCCTCCCATCACTTAGAGTGGGCCGTCAGGAACTCCCGGTAACGCAATACAGAGACTAATCGGGTTATGTTCGGTGAGTTGTGTCTGTTTCAGAATGACACGCCGGCATACCCGATCCTGACCAACTCTCGAATTTCAAGCAACTACCTGTTCAAGCTATGAACACACACTCCGGTGATTCGGTAAAATTTGAAGGTGAGGAGTCGGGGGCGGGATATGCTTCACCCAATCTTGATCTTATCGCTGCCGTGTTTCTGGTTGCGCTTTCAGTTGTCGTTATGATCGCGTCCTGGAAACTGCCCGTGCCGGGCAACCTGCGAACTGCGCCAGGTTTGCTGCCATTTCTGACAGCAGCATCGCTGCTGGTCATGGCACTGATGTTAGCCGCTACGGCCATTCAGCGTAGAAAGGGATGGGCGAGTGCTGGCGTCACTGCATCCAAGCCTGCTTCATCAATGCCCGTTCCGTCGATACCCGATTCGTCTGTGTTGGCGTCGGAAAACCTTCGCACTTTGCTTTTGATGCTGATCGTCGGTGTCTATATCGCTGCATTGCAGATGCTGGCCTTTCAGTACAGTTTTTCCATTGGCGATATCTTTTTTAACGTCAGTGCTTTTGAGCCAGTGACAATAACCACGCTTGCCGTGATTATTCATATGTCATGGCGTGGTCCACTGTGGATAACCACGCTGACCTCCATCCTCTGGACACTGTTTCTGTCGCTTGTCTTCCAAAAGGCGTTCAATATTCCTCTGCCCGGCAGCTTTTAGATAATGGCGATTTTCTGATGTCTATAATTGACGCTTTCACGCAGATCCTGACGCCAGTGCTGCTGCTGTCGACTGTAACCGGTGTCAGTCTGGGCATTATCTGGGGTGCTTTACCTGGTTTGTCCACCACGATGGCGATGGGGCTATTAATAGGATTATCTGCCGGAATGCCGCAGGAAATCGCCATTTGTTTTATGTTGGGGGTTTATACAGGCAGTGTTTTCGGGGGGGCGATTTCCGCGGTATTGATCAATATTCCTGGTACCCCCGACGCTGTTCCGACGATGATCGAAGGACACCAGTTGGCTCAACGGGGCGAGGGTGGCAGAGCCCTGGGGATGGCCATTGCGGCATCTTTTATCGGTGGCACCATTGGCATCATCATGCTGGTGATGTTCATACCAATGATACTGACTTTTGCCTTGAGTTTTCGATCCTGGGAAATGTTCTGGCTGGCTGTTATCGGAATCATGGTGTCGGGGTCAATGTCTGCCGGAAGCATGCCTCTCAAAGGCTGGATTTCCGGCTGGTTGGGAATGTTGATTGCGTTAGTCGGCCTCGATTCCATACATGCTGTTCCGCGTTTTACCTTTGGTAGCATGGCTCTCTTTGACGGAATATCCTATGTTGCCATTTTGATCGGATTGTTCGGAATGGCTGAAATTCTTCGTACACTACCTTCGAAAAACACCACTACCATTCCCAGCGCGGTCGGGCGCATTTTACCCTCTGCCAGCATGTTGTTAAGGTATGTTCCTGCTTCCATACGCTCAGGAGTCATCGGAACGCTCATTGGTGCGATTCCGGGAGCGGGTGCCAATGTTGCGTCCTTTCTCGCTTACGACATTGGCAGACGCAGGGCAGGGAGTGAGGAAAAAGCACGCTGGGGCAAGGGCAGTTATGAAGCTATTGTCTGTGCCGAAACTTCCAACAACGCGAATATCGGTGGCTCCATGCTGCCCACTCTGGCCTTGGGTATTCCCGGTAATGCTCCGGCGGCGGCGCTGCTTGCAGCTTTAACGCTAAAAAATGTCGTGGTCGGCCCGACCATAGAGGTGGATCATCCCGGCTTGATCTACTTCATCTATGCAGCCCTCTTTGTTGCCAACCTGCTGATGTACATGGCCGCCTTTGCCTTGATCGCTCCCTGCGTCAAGTTGTTCAGTTTGCCGCGTGGGATCCTGATGCCCTTGATTATCCCCGTATGCGTTATCGGTGCGTTTGCGGTCAAACTGTCGATGTTCGATGTGTGGATAATGTTTGCAGCCGGAATAGTGGGCTGGATACTGTCCGTGTATCGGTTTCCGGTAGCTCCGATTGTGCTTGGCGTTATTCTGGCCCCGCTGGCCGATGAAAATCTGCGTCGGGCACTGTTGTTATTCGAAGATAAGGGGATGGGTTTTGTGCTCTCCCAGACGATAGGCACAATACTGATGCTGGTGGTTATCGTTGTCGTTGTTGAAGGTGTTTTCAGAGCGATACGTGCTGCGCGATTGAAGAAACCGGTGAATTTGCAATCCTGAGAGGGCGTTATGTCAGAGCGTAAAAACAAAAATATAGGTCTAGCAGTCATTGGCTGCGGTACGATTGGAAGAATTCGCTCGATGCTGGCGCGGGATTATCCCGGCGTCGGATGGATTGGTCTGTGCGACTTGAAATCCGATATGGGCAAAACGTTGCAGAACGACACGGGTGCAGATTTTTTTACTACTGACTACAAGGAACTGCTGGCACGCCCGGAAGTGACCGCAGCCATCATCGCGACAGATGAGAATTTCCACTTCGACCCCACCATGGTTGCAGTCGAACGTGGCCTTAGTCTTTTTATAGAAAAACCCCTGGCAACTGATGCGCGAGAATCGGCGCAAATTCTAGCAGCGATTGAAGAGGCCGGGGTGGATGCCGTTGTTGGTTATACACAACGCTTTCGACGGCGGTTTCTGGCGGTCAAGGAGCGTTTATTGACTGGCCAGATTGGTGATGTGCATTCTGTGGTGACTCGTGCCTTTATGAATCGTATGGTGCCTATTGCCACCGTGCAGCGAACACAAGAGCGGGCCACACTGACGCCGATGGTGGTCTCTGGTACCCACAGCCTGGATATGTCGATGTGGTTGATGGAGGGCAAGACGCCGGTGTCGGTGTTTGCCCAGTCCACCGATCGTGTTTTGGGAGAGTGGGGAACCAAGGATTCTACATTTGGGGTCTTCACGATGTCTGATGGCACCATCTGGTCAATGAATATCAGTTGGGCACTGCCCGTCGTCTGGCCTGGTGCGGTATACGGTATTGAAATCGGTATCGTCGGCGACAAGGGCGTTATTGATATTGAAGATACTCACCGGGATTTGGTACTGGCAAGTGATGTTGCGCAGGGTGCCGGATATGCGCCCGAGGGTTTCGATCCGGGAGCGCCACGTCACGTCGATTTCCTGACAAGCTACCCGCCTGGCGACTTGCATGACGGGCAACTCTGGGGG
Source organism: uncultured Granulosicoccaceae bacterium (assembly GCA_937951215.1). Classification (GTDB taxonomy): domain Bacteria; phylum Pseudomonadota; class Gammaproteobacteria; order Granulosicoccales; family Granulosicoccaceae; genus CALFCE01. The sequence goes on along the minus strand of CALFCE010000180.1, from coordinate 7,644 downwards.
CCTATGCGTGAAGAAACCAATGCCTGGTACCAGCGTCTTTATACCGGTCAATCCACTCCACATGCTACCGCTGCTGAAGCCCATAGAAACCTGCTGATGACGATGGCCATGGATGTTTCGGCGAAGCAGGGTACCTCTGTTTCTTTACCTGCCGATCCAGAGGATTTGATGCGTGAATTGCTGGCTTAGGGAAATGTTCGGATTGCCAGCCTCTCGGGATAGAATTTCATGACAACCAGAATCGTATTTGCCGGTTATCAGGGGGAGCGTTCTGTACACACACGTGCCGGCAGGGTGTTTTGTGAGTCGCTGAAACAAAAGCTCGGCGATGCTATCGCGATTGAGTTTGATGAAAATATTGTCAATCGGGGTAACAAGGCAGCTGACCTTCTGGATATGACAGAAAACGGTGAAATAGACGGTTGCTATTTTTCATCGAGTTATCTCGCGGAGCGAGTTCCGGAGCTTGGCTTGTTTGATCAGCATTTTGTTGTACCGGATCGGCATCATGCCTATGCCGTGTTGGATGGCAGCTTGGGGCAGCGTCTTGCCAGCGAAGTGGAACAGCAGACCGGTTTCAAGGTACTGGGATACTGGGACAACGGCCTGCGTCAGCTTTCCACAGGCAAAAAAGCGATTCGGGAAGTGGACGACTGCAAGGATCTGAAGATTCGAACACTGAAAAACGACAATCACCAGAGGGTATTTCGTGCGCTGGGTTTTGAGCCACTGGCCGTGGACGTACGTGACCTTCCAGCTGCTGTTGAAGACGGAACAGTCGATGCTCAGGAAAATCCTCTAACCAATATCTACAATTTCAATCTTCACAAATCTCATCGATTTATAACAATGACGCAACATCTGCTCGGTGTCGCGCCCATGTTGTTTAATCAGAGTTCCGTTAACTCATGGTCTGCGCAGGTAAAGCAAGCTGTTCTCGAAGCCGCTGCAGAGGCGACGCAGGCGCAGCGCGTTTTTGCTGAGGAAGACGACGCTATTTGTATAGATGCGTTGCGCCAAGATGGTTGTGAAATTATCGAACTGAATCAGGCACAGAGGCAGTCATTCAGGGAAGCAACGCGAGAGCAGGTGGATAAAACCCGAGCAAATTTCAGCGAAGAACTGCTCAGCCTTTTTGATAGTGATCTTGCCGGTGTGAATGAATAGGGTCACACAATGTGATTAACCCCTAGCTCATCTGCCAGTTTGGCAAGCTCCGATAACAATGACGGTGAGAGAGGTATGCCGTTTTCGGTTCTTTGCTGTGTGACCTGGGCCAGTCGTTCGCCTGGCAGCCTGATCTCGCTATGCCCCGGTAACAGTGGCGAAGATTTCATTTGAGCCCACACATCATCCACTTCCTGTTTGAACCCGGATACGTCAGTAAAAGCGGCAATGTCCAATGCGATAATGAATTGACCGGTATTGGTTACAGACTCGCTGTCAGCGTTAAAGTCCACTACATCACGACCGAAACTTGCGCCATTTAACGTGCCTGCCAGAATCCCGAAGATGAGTGAAAGCCCATATCCTTTGGGGCCGCCAATAGGCAACAAAAATCCTTCTGCTGCCCGCGCAGGGTCGGTTAACGGCCTTCCTTCTCTATCGATCATCCAGCCTTCAGGCATGGTTTCACCGTTTTGCGCGGCGGTCTTGACCTTGCCGTAAGCGGCAACAGTCGTTGCCATGTCCAGCACTATCGGTGGGTTGTTTGCCGATGGAATCGCAATCGCTATCGGATTGGTACTCAGTAGCATTTCGGTACCGCCCCACGGCGGCAGGTGATTGGCACTACCGACCGCTACGTAAATGCCAATCATATCTTTTTTTAACGGCATCATGGCGTACAGCGAAGCAGGGCCTGCGTGATTCGAAAACCTTGAGCCCACCCAGGCGACTCCTGTACAGGCTGCTTTTTCTATCGCCAGGTCAGCCGCACGCGACATGACGAGATGACCAAGAGCATTATCACCGTCAAGCAGTGCAGTGGCTTTTCGTTCCTCGATCAGTTTTATGTCAGGCTTTACATTTATGCCCTTCGACGCAATGCGTTTGATGTATTGGGGGAGTCTGAAAACCCCATGGCCATCCTGACCCATCAAATCGGCCCTTGCCATAAGCTTGGCCGTTACGCTGGCATCCTCGGAGTTGACGCCTGCTGCTTCAAAACAGCTGGCGATAAATTTGCACAATTGCTGATAGTCGATTGGCTGACTTGGGTTTGAGCCCACTATTCAGCACCTGCTTGTCGATCATCAACCATATCCGCTGCCGGTTTGTTCTTGAGAACGTGATCGCGTGCCACGGCATCGGATTTTTTCGGGTTGCCTGCACGAATCGCGTCTATTATTGCCTGATGTGATTCAGCCAACTCAATCAGGCTGCGACTGCTGCGCGAGACATTCACCATTGTTCGTGTTTTGACATTCAGTGTCTCCCATAACTCCAGTAACACCTGATTTCCTGTCGCTTCGATAATGATTCGATGAAAGAGTGTATTGCTCTCGGCAAACTCTACCGAGTCACCGGCACGGGCCGCTTTCTTCATCAGTTTGACTGATTCAGTCAGACGTGATTTCAACGGGATTTTGAGTTCGGTAACAAGGCCCGTTGCATAGGCCTCAAGCTGAGCTCTCACATCATAGAGTTGCCGGAGTTCTTCATTGGTGATAATTCTGACGCGTGCCCCCTTGTTACGCAGAGACTCGATAACGCCCATGGTTTCAAGTTCTCTCAGTGCTTCTCTTACCGGGGCCTGACTGGTCGACATCTCGGTCGCAATTTTCATTTCAATCAGTCGATCACCCGGTTTCAAGGCACCGGTCATGATGCGTTTAAGCAGAAGGTCGCGAATCTGGTTGGAGAGTGAGATCCGGTTTAAGGGTGTTGCATCGGGCATTACGAACTTCTCGGGAGTCGGATAGGAATCATCCCCGCGATTACTTGTATAACGGGGTGGATGTTGACGTCAGCTTGGGCAGACGTATTGTAAACCAATTGGCTAATGTCTTGAACTGGGTGTCAACTACCAGTGCATGATAGCAGTTTTAACCGATTATCGATAATCGTTGACTCTGTTCCTGACCCGTGTATTATCTTGAAGGGCCAGCCCACATTTGTCGGTAAAACACGGCTTGAGAAAATGACTTCTCGAGAAATTTGCCACAGGCAAGCAGCATCAGGAAAATTTTGTGACAGAAACTTTACCCACTCGCGAACAGGTGACTCTGTCCGCCGACTTTCCCGTACCAGAAACCATGAAAGCCTGGGTGCTTGGTGATCCGGATCAGCTACAGCAAGTAGAGAAAGTTGTTCCTATGCCCGGCAAGGCAGAAGTTTTGATCAGGATCGATGCCATTGCAATTTGTGCCACCGATCTTGAAATCATCCATTATGGTACACCGGCCTTGATAGAAGGGGGGCCACCCTTCAACAAAAATTTTACCCCTGGTCACGAATATATGGGCACTGTTGCAGCACTCGGCACCGGCGTTGATGAATTTTCCATTGGCGATCGCGTTACTGTGGAAATACACGCTGGATGCGGTCAGTGCAAACGCTGCAGACAGGGCATGTACACCTCGTGTCTGAATTATGGGCTGAATTACGGGGATGTTGACAAGGGTCATCGCGCCAACGGGTTTACAACTGATGGTGGTTTTACCGAATACGCTGTCAATAACATCAATACGGTTATCAGGGTGCCGGATGATATGTCCGATGAAGTTGCCACACTGGTGGTGACTGCGGGTACATCAATGTACGGCTTGACTGAGTTGGGAGGTTTGGTTGCAGGTGAGAGCGTCGTAGTCGCAGGGCCGGGCCCCATTGGTCTTTTGGCTGTGGCCGTGGCCAAATCATTAGGTGCGTCGCCGGTCATCCTGACGGGTACCCGCGATGCGCGACTGGAAATAGGCAAGGCGCTCGGAGCTGACCATACGATCAATGTGGGCAATGCCGATGTTGTTGCTGAAGTTAAAAGTATTGTAGGGCAGCGTGGTGTTGACTATGTTGTTGAATGTGCCGGTACCGAAGTGGCTATCAATGACGCCATTCACATGACCAATCGCGGCGGCAAAATATGTTTTGCCGCGTTCCCGCATGATCCGGCCACTGTTGATCTGCCTCACGTGGTTAAAAACAATATTTATCTTTATGGCATCCGCGGCGAAGGTCGCAGTGCCACCCATCGCGCAATGGCATTTATGGCCGAGAAACGCTTTGATGCATCACTGGTTCATACACATACCTTCGATCTGGACGATTTACCCGAAGCGCTGCGATATGCACGTGAGAGAGTAGAAGATGCAATCAAGGTAGTTGTTAAATCCGGAGGTGTCGAAGCCAGTCGAGAGGTTTGACGACCTTGCCTATGAACAATGACCACCTTGTCAATAAACAATGACCACCTTGGTTACACCTTAGAAGGACCGAGAAATGTCTGAACCCGAGTTGATTGAAGCACCAAGTCAGGGCGAAAACCCGCGAGCGCACTGGCCAGAAGACTTGCAACGTGAATTTGATACAGACAGTGACAACGGCATCGTCGGTAGCGTACTGGTTTCGGAATCGGAGCGTGTTCGTGTTTGGCACTTGCATCTGCCACCGGGTAAACGCTGCAACTTCCACACACATGTTCTTGATTATTTCTGGTCATGCCATTCGCATGGAAAAGCCCGTGGGTGGTACGACGATGGCAGGGTCCAGGATGTCGTTCATTATCCGGGCGATACCAGTCACTACCGGTTTGGTCAGGGAGAGAAATTTACCCATGCGGTGATGAATATCGGAGATACCGATTTACTGTTCACAACGGTCGAATTTCTCGACAGTGCGAACACACCTTATCCCATACCCGAACATATCAAACTCAAGGTGCCGGCCTGATCAGAATGCGCCTTGATAACTTGTAAAACCAACCACGAAAAGGGGGAATACAATGAAAAGGATAATAAAGCCCGCAGGGCTGTTTCTGGCTATGGCCTTGACGGCGGGAGCAGCGGCTGCCAAGGACATCACATTAAGAATTGGTTCAGGTCATCCTCCCGGTGTTGTCTATGCCGGATTGATGCAGAGCTATTTCCAGACTGAGCTTTCGAAGCGTGTTGCAGAGCGTACCGATCATACGATCAGTTTTGTAGAAGGTTACTCCGGAACCATAGTCAAGGTAACTGAGGTTCTTGAGGGTGTTCAGGATGGGATCATCGATATCGGCGGAATGTGTTTTTGTTTTGAAGCATCCAATCTACCGCTACATGCCTTCCAGGTCATGTTGCCGTTCGGAACGATGGACCCCGAGCAGAGCCTTAAAACCGCTCAGGATGTTTACAAACAAGTACCGTATCTGACCAGCGTGTTTGAAGATAAATTCAATCAGGTATTGCTTTCTCGCATCGCAGATGGTGGTTACAACCTCGGCACCAGCTTCCCGTGGGAGAATTTGTCTGATCTGAAGGGGCAGAAAATCGCTGGAGCAGGGCTCAACCTGAATTGGCTGGAATACGGGGGTGTTACACCGGTGCAGAGCTCGCTGGCAACCGCCTACACCGAAATGAAAACCAATGTGTATGAAGGTTGGATTATGTTCCCCAGTGCCTGGGTCAACCTCAAGTTACACGAACCCGGCCCTTACTACACACTTATTGGTTTCGGCTCCATGACCTGGCATGGCTTGACCATGAACAAGGATACCTTTAACGAACTACCTGAGGATGTGCGTGAAATATTGTTGGAGGTTGCCGCGGACTTTGAACAGCAAACAGGCAGTGTTAACAAAGAGCGATACGCCAAGGATGTTGCGACACTCCAGGATTTGATTACAGTCACCGAAATTGACCCCGCGGTTAGAAGTGATTGGGGCAAGTCGCTGGCTGACTGGCCGCAAAAAATGGCCAAGGAGCTGGATGCCAAAGGTCTGCCTGCGTCTGAGGTACTAAACCTGACGCTGGATGCTGCAGAGCAGAATGGCTACACGTGGCCGGTCCGCTATGAAATAGCGCAATAGTCTGCTTGATTGATGATAAACCCGAGACCGGTGTCGTGCTGACATCGGTCTCGCAGGTTTTCAAGCCAGACTTGTAACAAGCCAGACTGGAATTTCCATCACGGCATATTGATTTTGACTATGTATCTTCACAGTGTAGGTTCAATAGGGGGGCGGTCATGTTCCTGATTCGGCTTTCTGATCGAATTACGAAGCTACTGATGATTCTTGCCGCAACCTGGGCGTTTGTCCTCTGTTTTATCACACTGGCTGACATCATTTGTCGAGCTGCAAACTATCCCCTGCAAGGTACAAAAGAGATCGTTGCCAACTCGGTTGTGATCATTGTGTTTTTGCAAATAGGGTTTGCTGTTCGCAGTCGTTCAATGCTTAGCGCGGATTTTCTGGTGACGGCTTTTAACCCCAAGGTCAAGCGATTTCTGGCTACCTTTGGCTATTTAATGGGGGCAGCTTTTTTTGCCATTTTGTTAAATGGCGGCATCGTGCCGGCTATGCGATCTTTCGCCAATGGGGAATTTGATGGCGAGGGGGCTTTACGGGTTCCGGTGTGGCCGGCCCGCTTCACCATTCTTGTGGGCAGCGCATTGGCAGTGATTAACTACCTGATCCTGGCAGCAGCCGAAGCCTTCGGGCTGGAAGTTGAAGATCTTCAGCTCTGAGGTGTCCTCAAATGATCTCTAAGACTATGGCCGGAGAAGATTCTCATGTTTGATGGCAATACCGCCGGGATTGTTATCGTTCTTCTACTCGGGCTTGTACTGCTTGGGGTGCATGTCGCTGTTGCATTGGGCATGACCAGCGTAGTGGGTATTTTCCTTGCGACGGGCAAGTGGCGAATCGTTGAAGCGACGCTGGCAAGCACCGCCGCCGAGGCCATGAGAGATTTTACCTTTGCTGTTATTCCCCTCTTTATGTTGATGGGTGAGTTTATCGGCCGCTCAGGCGCGATGACGGATATCTATCATGCGATTAATCGTGGCGTCAGGGCTTTACCAGGGCGGCTGGCGGTCGCGACAGTTATTGGTAATACCATCTTTTCGTTTGTCACTGGTGTGTCGATAGCCTCTGCCGCTGCGTTTTCGCGAATCGCCTATCCGGAAATGAAGTCACATGGTTACCATCCGGGCTTTGCTCTGGGCACTATCGCAGGTTCCAGCTGTCTCGGTATGCTGATACCGCCCAGCGTATTGATGATTGTATGGGGCATACTGACCGAGCAATCAATCGGGCAGTTGTTCCTGGCAGGGATTATCCCCGGCTTGATGCTGGCAACCATGTTTCTGATCTACGTTATTGGTTCTGCGATTTTGCGACCAGAAACTACCGGTGAGAAAAAGTACAAGGTGGCAACTAACCGTGCGGACCCTCCCGTAGATGCCACACCAACGTCTGTGCCTGGCAGCGCTGACAAAGAAGTGAGCGGGATAACCCTGTTAACGAGTGTTGCCGGTATCGGCTTTATTATCGCTGGTGTGCTTGGGGGTATCTGGTTTGGTATTTTTACCCCTACCGAAGGTGCAGGAGCTGGCGCAGCTCTGGCTTTGTTGTTTGCCTTTGCCAAGGGCATGCGTGGTAAGGAATTGCTGGCAGCGATTTTTTCGGTGGGAAAGACTGCTGCGCCGATTTTGATTTTATTGCTG
>CALFCE010000179.1 GCA_937951215.1 uncultured Granulosicoccaceae bacterium | reverse complement strand
CAGTATAGGGAGCGAAAATTAGCGCAAACTTAGATGCTGCAAGCTTTTTGCAGAAAGCCGGCAGGTTGCAGGTTTTCAGCAAGTGCGGATAGGCGGAATAGGGGCGTTTGATACCGAAATTTGATGTAAAGTGGGCGTAACGTTTCCATGAACGCCTATGAAAGACAACACCAAATCCAGTCAGCGTAAAATATGGCATCACCATCCCCCTTTACCGATCCCGAATACACCGGTTTTTGATTGGCCTCCTCGTCCAGGTGATGCTGTACAGTGGTTAAGTAGTCGCTGGATTAATGTAACAGCCAGTTCCTTGTTTCTGATCGTGGCGCTGCTGGTATTTCACTTTGACGTTTTGCCCAATGACAAAGCACAAAGCCTGTCAGCAGACTGGATACTTCAGGTTTGGCTAAGAAATCTCACACTCATACTGTTTTTTGCGGGTGGTTTGCATTTATGGTTTTTTACTTTTTCCGGCCAGGGAAAAAGTTTCAAGTTTGATGCTCAGACCCTGAAGCGGAGCGGTAAACGCTTCAGCTTCGGGGATCAGGTCTACGACAATATGTTCTGGACATTGAGCAGTGGTGTGACCGTCATGACTTTTTTTGAGGTGCTTTATTGGTGGGCTGTTGCCAATGATGTAGCGCCTGGCATGGCGTTTTCAGGTGCAGAGCTCTGGTTCTTTGTCTGGGTACTTGCCTTGCCAATCGTTGGCTCTACGCATTTCTACTGGGTGCATCGACTGCTGCATTGGCCACCCCTTTACCGTAAAGTTCATGCGCTTCATCACCGCACCATCAATGTCGGTCCGTGGTCGGGTATTTCAATGCATCCGGTTGAAAGTCTGCTTTATATGTCTGACCTTCTGATTCATTTTTTCATCCCGACACACCCGGTAATTTTTCTGCTGCATCTTTACATCAAGGCCATCGGTCCGGCGTTTACCCATGCCGGTTTTGAGAGAGTGGTAGCGGGTGATACAAAACTAGTGAGTGCCGGGGATTTCCATCATCAACTCCATCACCGATTTTTTGAATGTAATTACGGCACAGCCGATACTCCCTGGGATCGCTGGTTCGGCTCCTTTCATGACGGGACTGAGGCGGCGAGTGAACGGATTAGACAACGGGTCAGGGAGCGTGCGTTGAAATCTGGGGGTGTTAGGAGGTGGGGTTAAAAAGTAAAGTCAAAAGAAGGTTTGGGTACGGCTGCGCCGTATCGGGTCTACTTTTTTGGCAAATCCAAAAAAGTAGCAAAAAAGATTTGGTCGGGATGAGAGGATTCGAACCTCTGGCCTCTGCCTCCCGAAGGCAGCGCTCTACCAGGCTGAGCTACACCCCGACTGAGAGGTGGATTTTAGGGGATGCGTGGTCAGTTGGCAAACATTTGGTAGCATTTCACGTTTGGCAATCACGTGTTGGCAGGTTCGGCCTTGCGAAGTTCCTGCGCCCGGCGGCCACGGTCTGCAAACTCTTGTGAGCGATCCACAGTGGGTGCCTCGATTTCAGGCCATCCTCGCGCATGGCGCACAACCAGATCTGCCAGTGTGTCAATGATTGCCGGGTTGTCGTTAAGGCAGGGAATATAGGTGAATTTTTCTCCACCCGCATGCTCAAAATATTCACGATTTTCTTCGTCTATTTCTTCGATTGTTTCCAGACAATCAGCTGAGAAACCGGGGCACATAATATCGATGGATTTGTGTCCATTGTCAGGGAGTTGTTTCATGGTCTCGTCACAGTAAGGTTGCAGCCAGGGTTCTTTGCCAACCCGTGATTGGAACACAACCTTGACCTGATCTTTGCTCAGGCCCAGAGCATCACGCAGCAAGCGCGTGGTTTTGTGACATTGGCAGTGGTAGGGATCACCATTGGTAACATAGCGTTTTGGTATTCCGTGATATGACGTAATCAGTAACTCGCCTCGTCCGTTATTTTGCCAACTCTGTCTGACACTTTCTGCAAGAGCCTCGATATATTTTTGCTCATCGATGTACTCGTTGATAAAACGAAACTCCGGCAGCCAGCGTGTGCGTTGCAGGCGTTTGGTAACGCTGTCAAAGATCGAAGCGGTTGTCGTCCCGGAGTACTGAGGATACATTGGCAAAACCAGCAAACGGCGAACATTATGTTGCTCAAGTTCTGACAGTGCACTGTCAATAGAGGGTGTTCCGTAACGCATACCGAGCGCTACCACGACATTATGTCCAAAACGTTTTTGCAATTCCTGTTGCAATGCGTCGCGTTGTTTGACCGAGATCGATAAAAGCGGAGAGCCTTCAGTCTCCGACCACACAGATCTGTAGGCTTCAGCGCTTTTGGCCGGGCGTACTCTTAAAATAACGCCATGCAGCAGGATTTTCCATAGCCAGCGTGGCAACTCGATGATTCGGGGATCGCTAAGGAATTCTGCCAGATAGCGTCGCACTTCTCGAGTCTGCGGAGCATCGGGAGTACCCAGGTTTGCCATCAGTATTCCCAGTTTTTCGGAACTGGAGTGATCGTAGTCTGGTCGGCCTATATATTTCACATCAATCGTCTTCGGTGAATTCAGGGTTAAAGTGATGTTGTTTGCGTAAACTGATACGCTGGTGATCGATGTCCGGAGCACCAGAGCGACAGGATTATCGTGCTACTTGACACCCTTGAAAATTGCGTTGTGCCCGAAAGCGTACCAGCACTTCTGTAAGTGACGCCAGAGTATAATTCAGGCTATTGATTTCCCATAGAAAAAAGTAAGTCTGTATAGTGCTGGAACCCACTAATAAACTGGCGTAAGATTGCCCCTAGGTGTCAACCCAATGTGGCCATGCGAACCTCTTTGCGCAAGGCACTCCCAGAAAAGCATTACGAAACCCACCAAGAATTCTACTTAGAAATATCTACCTAAAGAAATCTATCGGGAGAAATCCACTTGGAAACTCAAGACACCTTTGGCAGCCCCCAAGTATAATGTGCCGTATTAACCTGTTTTGTAAATGCAAATCACCAACAGTCGATGAATATCCGGCTGAGTCGGGAGCATTGTCATTATGACCGTTACCGTGGCTATCACAAAAGAAAGCGTTGCTGGTGAGAAGCGTGTGGCGCTTGACCCCAGTGTTGTCAAAAAGCTGGTCGCTGCGGGTGGTTTTCAGTTTCGCTTGCAACATGGTTGCGGCATCAGTGCAGGCTTTGCCGATGTCGATTACGGTGATGTCGTCATCTGCAGTGATTTTGAAAGTACCGTAAAAGGTTGTGACATTGTCTTGAGAGTCGGCTCTCCGACGATTGCAGAAGCGGAATTGTTGCCGCAAGGGTGTCTGCTTGCGAGCTCGCTTTTCCCGCACGCCAATCTGGCACTGGTCGAGCTATTGTTGGAGCGCCGGATTACATCACTCGCGCTGGAACTGATGCCGAGGATTTCTCGTGCCCATTCCATGAACGTCACTTCATCGCAGGGTACGGTTGCCGGATATAAAGCAGCGCTGTTAGCGGCCGAGCTGTCACCTCGTCTGTGGCCCATGGTCATCACTCCGGCGGGCACTGTGCGACCGAGTACCGTCGTCGTCGTTGGAGCCGGTGTCGCCGGCCTGCAAAGTATTGCCACGGCCAGGCGCCTTGGAGCCAGAGTGGAGGCCTACGATATCCGCGTGTCAGCACGTGAGCAGGTCGAATCGTTGGGTGCCAGTATGATTGAAACCGGTATTGATGTAACGGGTACCAGCGGACACGGTCGTGCACTGAATGAAGCGGAAAAGCAAAAACAAATAGAAGTACTCGCTGAATGTCTGACTAAAGCTCATGCGGTGATCTGCACTGCAGCGTTGCCGGGCCGGGCGGCTCCACGAATTATCAATCGCGAAATGGTTGAGGGCATGCCCCGTGGTGCTGTCATTGTGGACCTTGCTGCAAGAACCGGTGGTAATTGTGATATGACAGAGGCTGGCAAGACCGTTTGGGTGGGTGATAAACGAGTGGTGGGTGCAGTTGATCTGGCCGGTGCGGCATCGGTTCATGCCAGTGAGCTGTACTCAAGAAACATGTTGCACCTGCTTAATTTTATCGTCGATGAAGGAACTGTTGCTCCGCCTTTTGATGATCAAATTATGCAATCGATATTGTTGACCCATGATGGAGAAGTGAAGCTACGCTCTACAGCGCGGCAGATGGGGCTGATCGATGATGATGAAGATGATTCGGCTAAACCTGCTGCGAAAGTAACCGAGGACAACACCTCAGACTGGATAGATACCGACAGCACACGCGACACCTCTCAGCTGGTGCCGGAAAGTTCGGCAGTACAGGAAGAGTCGAAATCAACGCAAGCGGTTTCAGATGCAGTCGAAAAATCCCGGAGTGCGGAGTCCGGCAGAGCGGGTTTTGCCAGTGAAAAATTACCAGCTGTGGCTAATGGCACCAAATTGAGCGATAAAAACGGCTCGGGAGATACAAACTGATGGAAGGTTTGTTTGCACTCTATATAGTACTGCTGGCAGCATTTGCAGGCTATGAAGTGATTTCACGTGTACCAACGGTCCTGCATACACCGCTGATGAGCGGTTCCAACTTTATTCACGGCATTGTGGTGGTCGGTGCCATCATTGCGTTGGGCCAGGCTGAGGGAACGCTGCAAACCTTGTTCGGTTTTATTGCGGTGGTCATGGCAGCGATCAATGTTGTGGGTGGTTATATCGTCACTGAAAGAATGCTTGAAATGTTTAAATCCGGTGCCAAGGATGGGTCGGATGACGGGGCGGGTTCATGACGACAATCTCGGTCATACATCTGGCTTACTTCTTCGCTGCCGCGATGTTTATGTTCGGGCTCAAGGCGATGAGCTCGCCAGCTCGTGCCAGGCGCGGTATTGTCTGGGCCGGTCTGGGGATGGTGCTGGCTACGCTTGTGACTTTTCTGCACCCGGAGGTGCACCGCAACTATTTTCTTATATTGTTGGCGCTGGCCTGTGGTGGTGGCGGCTCCTGGTGGGTAGCTCGTACGGTTTCGATCAAGAACATGCCGCAAATGATTGCGTTTTACAACGCCATGGGCGGCGGTTCGGCAGCATCGATTGCGGTTGTTGCACTGACCGATGAGAATCTTCAAGGTGACCTGTTGCAATGCCTCGGTGTCATTGGTGCCTTGCTTGGTTGTATTGCTTTTACCGGATCAATACTGGCTTTTTTCAAGCTCAAGGGTACCGTGACCAAAGTTCCCCGGTTCAGCAATATGCAAGTCATCAACCTTGGCATTATGCTGATTGCGCTGCTACTTGGGCTGATCCTCAGTTTCTCCACCACCGCGCATCCCTTTTTGCTGGTTTTATATTTTGTGCTGGCCCTGGCTTGTGGCGTGATCATGACCTTGCCGATTGGTAGCTCCGATATGCCGGTGGTGGTTTCGCTGTTTAATGCTATGGCCGGTCTCGCGGTGGCTTTCGAGGGATTTGCAATGCAGAATCCCGCGATGATGGTGGCCGGTGTGGTAGTCGGTGCGTCAGGCTGGATGTTGACCAGCTTGATGGCCAAGTCAATGAATCGACCGGTTGCGACAATCCTCTTTAGTGATACTGCTTTTTTCAGGGAGCAGGCGGCGGTGAATGCAGCTGCCCTGGCTGCCGCACAATCCTCAAGTGGTGTTAAAGAACCCGATGCTTCTGCTGCACCCGCACCTGACTCGCGTTCGGTATGGGATGATAAAAGTGGCGAGGTTCGTACCATCGACACGCACGATGCTGCTGTTGATCTTGCCTATGCCGAGAAGGTTGTCATTGTTCCCGGCTATGGCATGGCCCTGTCTCATGCTCAACAGAAACTGTGGGAGCTGACAGAGGTACTGGAGCGTCGGGGTGTCAAAGTGAGTTTTGCCATTCACCCGGTGGCTGGTCGAATGCCCGGTCACATGAATGTCCTGCTGGCCGAGGCGGGCGTTCCCTATGAGAAAATCGTGGAGATTGACGACATCAATCCAGAGTTTGCCAGTGTTGATGTCGTGCTGGTCGTGGGTGCGAATGATACCGTCAACCCGTCCGCGCGCACCGACACTGACAGTCCAATCTACGGTATGCCTATCCTCGATGTTGATAAAGCCAACCATGTCATTGTGATGAAACGCGGGCAGGGTGCAGGCTTCTCTGGTATCGATAACCCGCTGTTTACTGCCGGTAATACCCGGTTGTTGTATGGGGATGCACAGCGTACCGTGCAGTCGCTGATCAGTGGCGTGCGTGACGTTGAATCCTGACCCCGATACTGGTAGTGAAAAAGCCGTTAAAAATGATTGAAATTATCCGTCCCGGAACGGATGATTCGTCAAAATTCAGGCTATTTACAAATTCTGAATTTCATGGTTCAAGCACTGTTATGCACAAAAGCTGAAAAAGTTTGATCTACCACTCATTTTGTTGTAGTGGCTCAAAAGCCAATCTAAATTAGTTTTGTAACTTGTTGAAATTATTATAATTAATAGAATTGTTCATTTTTTGGACAATTTGCGAATTAGCCGTAAAAAATAGGGGTTTTTCGCTATTTTTAAGCTTAATCCACAATGTTATCCACAGATTTTGTGGATAAATCCTTTGTACATTGCAGACCCTGCTGTCAGCCCGTCGATTCATTGGCTTGGCAAGCTGGCAAAGCCTCGCCCATGAGCTCGGAAAAGACGTCTTCCACGCTCGACATCGTCAGTGCATCAGAGCCTCAGACACCTGCCCCCGCAACGGCAATGACAAGGGCAATGGCAGCGGCACCATCTGACCTGTTTGATCCCGAGACACCGAGTGGTGATCGGCAAAATATTGCGCAAATTGCTATCCCTTCCCCTCTTCATCGTGTGTTTGATTACCGTTGGCCGGATGAGTCTCCCATTGTTGCGGGGCTGCGGGTCAAGGTACCGTTCGGCCGTCGCACGGTAGTCGGCATTGTAGTCGCCTCAGCCAGCAGTACCGAAGTGCCTGCTGGAAAACTGAAACGGGTTACCCGGGTGCTGGATGCCGAGCCTCTGATACCGGCGGATCTTTTCAAACTGCTCGAGTGGGCCAGTGCCTACTATCATCACCCGCTCGGTGAGGTCATGTCCGGAGCACTGCCGGTCGCCTTGCGTAAGGGAGCCGCTGCCGAGTTGCAGCGCATTGAAATGTATTGTGTTGGCCCGGCCTGCCCCGGTGACATTGCCAATTCGCGAGCACCCGTTCAGGCCGCGCTGATGATGGCAATACAAGAATCCGGTGCGGGGGGTATCGAGGCCACTCGACTGGCCAGCGTTTCCAGAGGTTGGAGAGCCTCAATGAAGCCGCTATTGGCGAAAGGCTGGGTTGAGCGGCGCGATGTTGAAGATTTGCCATTGAATACCTCGGTCGAAAAGGGGCAGGAACTGTTGCCCGAGCAGCAAAAAGCACTTGATGCGGTGGCCGCAGGCTTTGGCAGCTTCAATTGTCACTTGCTCAATGGAGTCACAGGCAGTGGAAAAACTGAAGTTTATTTACAACTGATTGAAAGGCTCGGCAAACAGGGGTTGCAGAGTCTGGTGCTGGTTCCCGAGATCAGTTTGACTCCTCAACTATTGAATCGTTTCAGTCGCCGTTTGAGCGGCTGCATTGTCACCTTGCATTCCGCATTGTCAGATAACGAGCGCATGCAGAACTGGTTGCTTGCTTCAACGGGCAAGGCAGATGTGGTCATTGGTACACGCTCGGCTATCTTCACTGCGTTACCGCGCTTGGGGATGATTGTGATTGATGAAGAGCATGATGGCTCGCTCAAGCAGCAAGATGGATTTCGCTATCACGCCAGAGATCTGGCCATGATGAGAGCCAGAGAACGCTCAGTGCCGGTGTTGTTGGGCACTGCGACGCCATCGTTTGAAAGCCTGAACAATGTACGCAACGGCCGCTACCAACAATTGCGCCTGACCCGCCGGGCAGGTGATGCCCAGGCTCCAGAGATAGCTTTGCTGGATATCCGACGCCGTGCACTGACCGAGGGCTTGTCGGACAGATTGCTGGATCATATCAAGGCGCATCTGGACGATGACGGCCAGATCCTCATTTTTATCAATCGCAGAGGTTTCGCACCAACCTTGTTATGCAATGATTGTGGAGCATGTGCCGACTGCCAGCGCTGTGATTCCCATATGACCGTGCATGAGCGGCTGAACCGCCTGCGTTGTCATCACTGTGGCGCTGAAAGACCGATACCTTTGGGATGTGAGTCCTGCGGCTCTGAACGGCTGGACCGGGTTGGCCATGGTACAGAAAGAATTGAAAAGGTTTTGCAGGAGCAGTTCCCCGAAATCATGGTGGCCCGAATCGATCGCGACAGCACCCGACGCAAGGGTGCTCTGCAGCAATATTTACAGGACGCAACCAGCGGTCGGGCCCGCATTCTGGTAGGTACCCAAATGCTGGCCAAGGGACATCATTTTCCCGGGGTTACTCTGGTTGGAATTCTCGATGCTGATCGTGGATTGTTTGGTACTGACTTTCGCGCGCTTGAGCAAATGGGTCAGCTGATCCTGCAAGTAGCTGGTCGTGCCGGCCGTGAGAAACGTCGCGGCACAGTGCTTGTTCAGACCCGAAATCCGGACAACCACTTGTTACAAACCCTTGTGCTTGGAGGCTATGACGAATTTGCCGCTACCGCGCTTGCGGATAGAGAAAGTGCAGGTCTGCCTCCTTTCTCTTATGTTGCTCTGGTGCGTGCCGAAGCCGCACAACGAGAGGCACCGCATGAGTTTCTGAGCCGGGTTGCGCATGTTTTGCGCATGCACCATCGCACCGTGGCAGACAAGGATCTTGCCTGGTTCGGGCCGGTGCCAGCGCCGATGGAGCGATTGGGTGGGCGTTTTCGCGCACAGCTAATGGTGCAGTCGAGTCATCGCGCGGTATTGAATCATGCGCTGAGGGTGGTGGTAGCTAATTTTGAAAATGCGGCCGAGTCGCGCAAGACACGTTGGTCAATCGATGTTGATCCGGTAGATTTTTTCTAACGGTTTTTTCTAAATTTCTGGCAGGTTTTTTCAAGCATGTTTTTTCTGGCAGCTATCTTCAGGCTGCGGATCACTTGCCGTCGCTACTGCTTATATCTTTTTTGTCTTCAGCGGAAGGGGTGCTTTGCGAGGCAGGGGGTGAAGTCGTTTGGGCAGACTCCGAATCGCTCCCGGTGTGATTGTGGGTAGCTGTTCCTGGCCTGGCCTGAGGAGTACTTGCCGGTGCAATTTCGGGTTGAGTTTCGGGGTCGGTTTCGGTGTCAGTTTCGGTGTCGGTTTCGGGGGCTGTGGAATCGGCTTTGTGATCATCAGAATCACGCATCTGACGCATTGCTTCTTCCTCGCGCTTAACCATGGAGCCCAGACTGAATATGATGGTGAGCAAGGCTATCACCAGCAAACCGAAAGCCCAGTTTGATTCCAGTATGGCCGTCATTGTTCCAGAGCCTTGGTCATTATCCGTTGGTTATTATCCCTGGATCATCTTCATCAGGGCTGCCGCATCAGTTGCCACGTGTCTATTCTGCCTTTGATGGTTCAATCCATAAATCTCTTAAAATTATACACCCTGTCGGGTTTGCCAACCTTGAGGCAGCTCGATATTTTATCGAAGTTAATGCAAATATCAGACACAGGTCTGTGATTCGCGCCCACTATTCCAGCTTGTGTTGCCAATCACTGGGTGGCTGATCGATAGAGCCTGCAAAATGCTGTAAACTCCCCGCTCCAAAAATGGTTGGCCATCGTTCAATGTTTTTCGAGTCAAATTGTTTTTTTACTTGCGTTTCCTCGCCCATGGTCTATGAACTACTGTCAGGTCGGAATTTCGCCTGAAACTTGCACACAACCCGAGACTAAACCGCTTACCGGCAATGGCTTACCAGTAATGGCTTACCAGTAATGGCATCTAAGAGCAGCAGCGAAAAATCCGAACCCGCCAGCGTCAAGTACATGGTGCTTGCACTGGGTTTGTTGATTGGATTTGTCATCGGCTTTGTCATGCTGCTGGCCAGTTTGCCGGTGGACGACAGCACAACCCGTTTCAATGCCCGGGAGGCCACTGATTTCGTTGCCAAGAAATCTGATTACAAATTCTTTGAAATTTTACCGGGCAAGGTGGTCACTCCTGCTCCCGAGCGCCGATACGAAGAGAAAGAAGTGGTTGGCGATCAGCAGGCTGAGCAGCAAGTCATCGTGCCGGCCAGAAAGGTGATAACCCCTGCGACTCGAGTCGTTCCGGCGAATGCTCAAAACCTGACCAGCGGCTACACCGAGGTTCCGGCCAATTTCAAGAAGAGCCAATCGTTCTATTTGCAGGCCGGGAACTTCAACGATCAGGCAAATGCCGAGGCCATGCGTGCCCAGGTACTGTTATTGGGCCTTGAAGCGTTCATCGTCACTCGCGAAGAGGCTGATGGCACTATCCGTCACCGCGTCAGAGTCGGTCCCTACAAAGACCAGAACCTGCTCACCGAAGCCAAAAAGCGTATGCGCCGGGGTGGAGTTTCCTACAACGTCGTGCGAGTTACCGGGGCCTGATCCCGAGCAGTTCAATCTACCGGCCGGTGAACCCCGTTGGCCGGTGAACCCTTGGCCAGCAGAACGGCCAGACCCCAGATTCCAGACCCCTGATTCCAGACCCCAGGCCGGGTCCGAACTCTCTATCCAGATCGTAGTGCCTGCCACAGAGCCGGAATTTGATAGTATTCCTGTCTCGTTCATGGTTGATTCAAGCAGAACCCTATGGGTGCACAATCGAACAAGGGTTCGTCCACCTCTGAAGAGTTGCGATCTGTCAAAGAGCTGCGCACGATGATCCGCAGCTGCATGCGCCGTGACCAGCACAGATTGCGTCGACAACTCTCGCAATTTCCTGCCAGTAAAGACCTCATTGATAACTCTGCTACCGGTTACCAGAAATGGCGACACCAGCTGAGTCAGTCCATGGCCTTGAGGGAACGCCGTTTTTCGTCGTTACCAAAACCCCTTTACCCGGACACATTGCCCGTTGTGTCGATGCGAGAGGAAATAATCGACACGATTATCAAGCATCAGGTGGTGATTGTCTGTGGAGAAACCGGTTCAGGTAAAACGACTCAGCTACCCAAGATGTGTCTGGAAGCCGGCCTTGGAGTGTCCGGCTATATCGGTCATACCCAACCCAGAAGACTGGCAGCTCGAAGTGTGGCTTCGCGAATTGCAGAAGAGTTGGAAACCACGGTCGGTGAAGGGGTCGGGTTCAAGATCCGATTTACCGATCAGGTATCGGAACAGTCCCACATCAAGTTGATGACAGATGGAATCCTGCTCGCGGAAATTCAGGCGGACCCATTCCTGAATCAATACGATGCAATCATCGTCGATGAGGCGCATGAGCGTTCACTGAACATTGATTTTCTGCTGGGTTGTCTGAAGCGTCTGTTACCAAAACGCCCTGAACTTAAAGTCATCATCACCTCCGCCACCATCGACCCGGAGAGTTTTTCCCGTTATTTCGACAAGGCACCGGTTATTCTGGCCGAGGGTCGAAGCTATCCAGTGGAGGTGCGCTATTTACCGCCGTCCATAATGGCTGCCGGCCATCACCGGGATGAGACTGACGATGATTCGGTCGATGACGATAACGATGATGATGACATTGACCTGAACCTGGCAGTTTCATTGGCCTGTGAAGATCTGATCAAAGAGCAGCATGCCGATATTCTGGTGTTCTTGTCTGGAGAGCGTGAAATCCGCGAGCTGGCAGACGTGTTGGCCAAACAAAGCCGGGTGTCGCGGATACTCCGGCAAGCTGAAGTCTTGCCCTTGTTTGCGCGCTTGTCGAATGCCGATCAAAACAAAATATTCCAGAAGCACAGTCACGCGCGGATTATATTGGCAACCAACGTGGCAGAGACATCGTTGACAGTGCCCGGAATTCGATCGGTCATTGACGTCGGGTATGCCCGAATTTCGCGGTACAGCGTCAGGGGCAAGATGCAGCGTTTGCCAGTGGAGCGGGTGTCGCGTGCCTCGGCCGATCAGCGCAAGGGAAGGTGCGGTCGTGAAGCGCCCGGGGTCTGCATTCGCTTGTATGATGAGGAAGACTATCTGTCTCGCCCGGAATTTACCGAGCCGGAAATTTTACGAACCAACCTTGCTTCGGTTATTTTGCAAATGGCGTCCATGCGTTTGGGTGCAATCGAGAACTTTCCTCTGATTGAACGGCCCCAGCCCAAATTGGTCAATGATGGCTATCGCACTTTACAGGAACTCAGTGCCCTCGATGGCAAGCGCAAACTGTTACCTCTTGGGCGGCGTCTGGCGCGCTTCCCGGTAGATCCCAGACTCGCTCGAATGCTGCTGGCTGCTCAGGATGAGGGTTGTGTCGATGAAGTCCTCACGGTGGTCAGTGCGCTCGCTGTTCAGGATCCGCGTGATCGCCCCTTCGACAAGCGGCAGCAAGCCGATGAACTGCATGCCGAGTTTCGTGATGAACACTCTGACTTTCTTGCCTGGGTCAATTTATGGAAGTTTGTAACTGTTCAACGAAAAGAGTTGTCAGGGTCACGCTTTCGCAAGATGTGTCGTCAGCGTTTTCTGTCTCCAGTGCGCCTGTTTGAGTGGATCGAAGTGCGTCGGCAATTGGCGGTAGTTTGCCGCAGCATGAAGATCCGCCCCAACACCACTGAAGCACCCTATGATCAGGTTCATCGAGCACTGCTATCAGGTTTACTGATCAACGTTGCGGTCAAAACCGACAAGCACGATTACCTGGGCACGCGAAATCGGCGTTTGCAAATATTTCCGGGCTCCGGTCTCTTCAAGTCAGGCCCAAAGTGGCTGATGGCTGCCGAAATCAGCGAGACAAACCGTGTGTACGCGCGCCAGGTTGCGCGCATAGATCCTGTCTGGCTGGAAAAGCTTGCAGCGCATATTTTGCAATATAGTTACCGCGATCCTCATTGGCAGCGAAAGACCGGACATGTTGGTGCCTATCGTCAATCCACATTATTCGGTTTGATTGTCAACAACGCCCAACGTGTTAACTATGCGCCGATCAATCCATCCGAGTCTCGGGAGATATTCATTCGGGATGCGCTGGTTCCCGGTCAACTGCGTACGCGCGGCAAGTTTCTGCACCACAATCTTGAGCTGCTGGACGAAATTGAAGGTCTGGAGGATAAATCACGGCGCAGGGATATTGTTGTAGATGCGCTTGAGATGGTCAGGTTCTACGAGAAGTTGTTGCCCGAGCAAGTTAACTCCACTTCCAGCTTTGAATCCTGGCGCAAGGACTTTGAAGTTGATGCCCCGAGAGGGCTGTATTTTACTCGTGAGATGCTGCTGCTTGACGACACGGAGACGATTTCCGAGCAGGAGTTTCCTGAACAAATGGAGTTCGAGGGTGTGGTTGTGCCCTTGAGCTATCGCTTTGCACCGGGTGAGCTAGATGATGGTGTGTCACTGCGAGTACCGGTAGAGCTGTTAAACCGGATAGATCGTCGCCGCTGTGAATGGCTGGTACCCGGCATGCTCGAAGAGAAAATCGTGTTGTTGTTAAAGGGCTTGCCCAAACAGCTGAGGCGCAACTTTGTGCCTGTGCCTGACTATGCCAAGTCCTGCCTTGAAGCCTTTGCCAAACGAGACCAGCACCTGCAGTCGGGTTTGCTTGAGGCGATGGTGGGTGAGCTGTTTGAGTTGACCACGGTAAAACTGAATGTGCAGGATTTTGACCCGGGTGCTTTGCCCGATCATATGCGAATGCGATTTTCGGTGATGGATACAGATGGCAAGGTTTTAAAGGAAGGGCGTGACCTTGATCTGTTGCAGAAGGAATTCTCCGGACGGGTGGAAGAACATCTGGTGCAATTCAGCGACAGTAGTATCGAGCAGGCGGATGTTGAAGATTGGAACTTCGGGGACTTGCCGGTCAGTGTCGAAATCGAAAAAAACGGGGTCACCATGCAGGGTTATCCGGCTTTGCAGGTAGTGGAGGACCGCATTGCGATCAAGCTGTTCTCATCGTCATTGACGGCTGAGCAGGCGATGTCCAAAGGGATGACGGCTCTCTATAAGCGTGTAATGTCCGAAGAAATCAAATACCTGTCTAGAAAACTCCCCAATATCGACATGTTGAGCCTGCGGTTTACACCATTTGGTAGCAAAAATCAGCTAATTGGCGACATTATCAATGCCTCGGTTGAGCATGTGCTGGTGCTGGATCGGGACGTACCGCGCAGCCGTGAGGCGTTTTTGCAACCGCTGCAGAGTGGGCGTGATCAGGTAGTGCCGACCGCCGGGAAGATTTGTGAAACCCTGTCTGATGTGATGGAGCACTACCGTCAGGTTTCAAGACGTCTGGATGGCAGCCTGCCATTGAGTTGGGTCGAAGCAGCATCTGATATTCAGGACCAGATAGCGGGGCTGTTGTATGTCGGGTTTGTCAGTGCAACCGGAGTGGCCAGGTTGGCGCGCTTTGCGGTCTATTTTCAGGGAATGATGCGGCGCCTCGATGGTATCGATCTCGCGCCCGACAAAGACCGAATTCGCCGTGCTGAGTTGTTGCCGTTGTGGGATCAATTCAAACAGCTTCCGGCCACACTGGAAAATGTGCCGGGTTATGCTGATGATTATTTGGCCCTGCGCTGGAGTTTTGAAGAGCTGCGGATCTCGCTGTTTGCACAGGAGTTGGGTACCAGCGAGAAAATATCCATCCCCCGGATCGAGAAGCGATTACAACAATTGCAGAAGCTTGTCTGAGTAAACCAGAAACATCCCCAATTCGTCTTGCAAGCCTCTCAACTGTGCCTACACTTATAGAGAGAGATTGTTTTCCGCGCTGGAGCCTTGTGGTAACCGGTGCGATTGGGTTGGGGGGAATACCATGAAAAAATCGATTGCAGCTTTGTTGCTGGCACTGTCCTGTGCTTTTACCAGTGTTCCAAGCTCCGCCGGTGGATTGGATCTCGCCTTGAGTAACGAGACGGCCTATCTCGCCGTCATTGTTAACCCTTATCAGCTTTATGAGGGAGGGTCTGAGCTGGCGCTCGGAGCCTTCGTTAATGAGCCCGGTGATAACCTCGTTTATGCCACCCTGCTGGCCAGAGGGGTGCAGACTCTGGATAGCTCACAGTACAAGCTGGGCGCCGGCATCAAGGCAATTGGCGGTGATCTGGAAGTTGATGAAACCGTGGGCGCGCTGGCATTGGGGTTTCAAGTGTCCATGCTGTTGTCATCATCGCAATTTAATCCTGTCGACTTTACCGTTGAAGGTTTCTATGCGCCAAGTATTGCCAGCTTCAGCGATTCCGAAGAATTCAGTGAATTGTCAGCACGTTTGCAGATCGAAATCATTCCGCAGGCACGAGCCTACGTGGGTTACCGTCGGATCAGCTTTGATACCAATGATTTCGGCGAGCAACAGCTCGATCGCAGTGTCCACCTCGGTTTGAATATCACTTTCTAAGCCTCCTCAACAGCAGCGTTTGTCTGCGTCTGCTCCTGCGTCTGCTCTGCGTCTGCTCTGGGGCTGTCCTCAGTTCGAAGCAGCGCGTTGTGCGGGCTATCCCCTCTGAGTTGCTGCTCGGTCATGCTGGCCCATCTGTGCCTGTTCGGTTAGGCTGATCAGGTGTCAGATACGGTAACGCAAGATATGGCCAAAATCGAAGAACTGCTGCAGGTGATGGTGCAATTGCGCGACCCCGAAAGTGGGTGTCCATGGGATATCAAGCAGGACTTCGCCAGCATTGCCCCCTACACCATCGAAGAGGCCTATGAGGTGGCTGATGCGATTGATCGCAATCAGCTTGGAGAACTTCGGGATGAGCTGGGGGATCTGTTACTTCAGGTGGTGTTTCATGCACGTATGGCTGAAGAAATAGGTGAATTCGGTTTTGAAGATGTAGTCCAATCCATCGTCGACAAAATGATCAGGCGTCATCCACACGTATTTGTCGATGATGGTGTCGATAAACCCGTCTATTCATCGACAGAAGAACTGAATCGAGCCTGGGAACTGCAAAAGTCCCGTGAAAGGGCCTCGAACAAGGCAACTGACCCATCTGCTGTCGTATCACCCTCCGCACTGGATGGAATCGCGTTGAACCTGCCGTCGCTGGTGCGTGCTGCCAAAGTTCAGAAACGCGCCGCCAGAGTGGGTTTTGACTGGCAGGAGATAGCGCCGGTCGTGGCCAAGGTGCACGAAGAATTGGCCGAGCTTGAACAGGAGTTGCAAGATGTTGGCACCTCCGAATCCTCCGATGCAGAACAAGCAGTAAACCATGATCGTGTAGAAGATGAGTTGGGAGATCTTTTGTTTGCGGTTGTCAATTTATCCCGACATGCTGATATCGATCCTGAAATTGCACTGCGCAAGGCCACCGACAAGTTTGGTAAACGTTTTCGTCTGGTTGAGAAGCAGGCGCTGAGTCAATCTCTGGAATTGTCGTCGCTGTCGCTCGATGCGCTGGATGAGCTCTGGGAGTCAGCCAAAAAGGCAGCCGCTAAACCGGATTCTGTTGCAACATGACCCTTGCCAGCTCACCTGCCCGGCACGTAGATCGTTATGCTGATGCTCATGTGGGTATCATCATGCTCAATACCCGCTTTCCGCGTTTTGCTGGTGATATCGGTAACCCCGAGAGTTTCCGCTGCCGAACCAGTTATCGGGTAGTAAAAGCTGCCACCACCCAGGCCGTTGTGACGGATCTTGGAATTGCGCCTGTGGTGGCATCCTCCATTCTGGCTGCAGCAGAACAGCTGCAAGCATCCAAGGTTGATCTGATTTTGACCAGCTGCGGCTTTCTTGGCGAGCTGCAAGATCAAATAAGAACCCGTGTCGATGTCCCGGTGATCAGCAGCTCCCTGGTGCTGCTACCGCTGCTTCGCACCCTGTATGGCTCTGACGCCTCGGTTGGGATCGCAACAATAGATTCACAGCGTTTGTCGTCTCAGCATCTGCAGCAATCTGCCAACGATGATCACCTTGAACTATTCGGGATGCAACACAGCCGTTATTTTTATCCGATGATCAGCCAGGATCAGGAGACGGTAGATTTTGACAGTCTGCAACAAGAGGTGGTCAGCAGTGTGAGCACCTGTGCCCGTGAGAAAAAAGTGGCCGCTCTGTTACTTGAATGTACAAATCTGGCCCCATTCAAGGCCGATCTGCGTCAATCTCTGGGTATTGCAGTTTATGATTTGATGGATGCTGCGCACTGGATGTTGGAATCCAGATACGGCGGCCTCAAAACCGGGGGACAGTATACTAATTAATCGAGAACCGGGGGACATATATGGACGCTCCCGTGAATGCAATAGTGAATGAGGATCGGTTTGCTGACATATATCCGGCGTCTT
>CALFCE010000178.1 GCA_937951215.1 uncultured Granulosicoccaceae bacterium | reverse complement strand
CGATACTGATTCTGATAATGACGGCATATCCGATGCCGTAGAAGGTAGTGTGGACACTGATGGTGATGGGGTCGCCGACTTTCAGGATACAGATTCTGACAATGACCAGCTGGCTGATTCGCTGGAGTCCGTTGCCGATACCGATGGCGATGGTACACCCGATTATCTGGATACCGATGCTGATGGTGATGGTATTGGAGATTCGGTAGAAGGTGCTATTGATAGCGATGGCGATGGGCTCAGTAACAGCGTAGACACTGATTCAGATGGTGATGGAATACCGGACGCTGTTGAGGGTGCGACTGATGCTGATGGCGATGGTGCGGCGAACTACATTGACAGTGATGCCGATGGAGATGGTGTAAATGACAGCGTTGAAGCTGGAATCATACCGGCATTTCCTGTTGATAGCGACGGTGATTCTGCTCCTGATTTTCTTGATCCGGATAGCGATGATGATGGTATTACCGACGGATCAGGACCCGGGCTGGATTCTGATGGCGATGGAATTGTTGATGAGCTTGATCAGGACGACAACAATGATGGTATTGCAGATGCGGATATAGGTCCAGGAGATACCGACGGTGATGGCGTGGCTGATATTGTCGACAGTGACATCGATGGTGACGGAATCCCGAACACGGAGGAAAGTGCGTCAGACACCGATGGTGATGGTGTGCCGGATTTTATGGATATTGATTCCGATAACGATGGTATCAGTGACGCAGTTGAAGGCACGGGTGATACTGATGGAGATGGTATTGCTGACTACCTTGACACCGAGAGTGACGGTGATGGTATCCATGACGCTGTTGAGCTTGGTGCAGATCCCACCAATCCGATGGATAGTGATGGCGACGGTATTCCCGACTTTATCGATACTGATTCTGATGGTGACGGTATTTCCGATGCAGTGGAAGGTGTACTTGACACCGATGCTGATGGCCAACCCGACTATCTGGATACAGACGCAGATGGGGATGGTATACCCGATGAAATAGAACAGAACAAAGATACTGATGGTGACGGCGCACCAGACTACATTGATGTTGATGCCGACGGTGACGGAATATCGGATCTAGTCGAAAGTGGTCCGAATCCGATGGCGCCAGTTGACACAGACGGTGATGCCATTGTCGATTATCTGGATACGGATTCAGATAATGATGGAAGCCCGGATACTGCGGCTGACGTGACCGACAGTGATGGTGATGGAATTGCCGACGTCGTGGACGGCGACAACAACAACGATGGTATTCCGGATGCACTACTGAGTCCGACTGCTGATCTTGACGCCGATGGTATTCCCGACAGTATCGATGATGATGTTGATGGGGATGGTATTCCCAACTCTGCAGAACGCCTGGTTGATTCTGATGGCGACGGCATTTCCGATTTTCTCGATGCGGATGCAGACAACGATGGTATCAGTGACCGCGTAGAGGGTACGCGTGATTCTGATGGTGATGGTATTCCTGACTATCGGGATACAGATTCCGACGGCGATGGTATTGACGATAGTGCCGAGGGCAGCCTTGACACGGATATGGATGGCATACCCAACTATCTCGATCCCGATCTTGACGGCGACGGAATACCGGATGCTACCGAGTCGACTGTAGATTCAGATGGTGATGGTTTGCCTGACTACATTGATACCGATGCTGATGGCGATGGAGTCGACGACAGCATAGAGGGCGCACTAGATAGTGATGGTGATGGTACCCCGAACTATCTGGATGTGGATTCCGATAACGACGGTATCAGTGACTTGATCGAAGGCTCGGTTGATAGTGACGGTGACGGCGTTGCTGATGCTATCGATGTCGATGCAGATTCTGATGGAATCGGTGACATTGTCGAGAATACCGGCGACTCTGATGGTGACTCCATCCCTGATTATCTGGATATCGATTCGGATAACGACAATATACCTGATGCACAAGAGGGTGATACGGACTCGGATGGTGACGGTACTCCCGACTATATTGATTCCAATGCTGATCTTGATAGCGATAGCGACGGAATCCCGGATTCGGTAGAAGGGACCGTCGATACTGACAATGACGGCACACCGGACTTTCTGGATCCTGATTCAGATGGTGATGGAATTCCTGATCAACAAGAATCAACAGTAGATACTGATGGTGATGGCGTTGCGGACTACATCGATTCTGATTCAGATGGCGATGGTATTGACGACAGTCTGGAGGGGCAACAGGATACCGATGGTGATGGGGTGCCTGATTACGTGGATACCGATGCTGATGGTGACGGTGTTGATGATCAACTCGAAGGTCAGGGTGACACTGATGGTGATGGTGTTATCGATGCGCTGGATGCCGACTCAGACAACGATGGCATTCCTGATGTGGTTGAGCAGGGTCAGGACACAGATGGTGACGGTATCGATAATTCCCGTGATCTCGATAGTGATAACGATGGAATTACAGATGCACAGGAATTCTTCGGAAAGGATGCTGGATCTGATGGCATCGTGGATGGCTTTCAGGATCTGAATGGTGACGGTATACATGATGAGTTTGCGTCGGCACAGCCTATGGCCCTGGATAGCGATGGCGACGGGATTGCTGATTATCTGGATATCGATAGCGATAATGATGGCTTGCCGGATGTTGTCGAAGCTGAGGGTAACGACGCTGACAATGACGGCCGGATCGATGCGTTTGTCGACAACAATAACAACGGTCTCAGTGATGCTGTTGAAGCCAATCCGCAACCTATTGCAGATCTGGATAATGACCTGGTTCCGAATTATCGGGACACAGACTCTGATCAGGATGGCCTGACTGATTTACTGGAGTCGCGCGGCGAAGACCAGAATTCAGATGGTTATGTCGATTCCTTCCGTGACCTGAACGGTGATGGAATGGATGATTCACTGTTGTTGGGTGCTTTTGATGTCAGCGATAGTGACAATGATGGAATCTACGATCACCTCGAGCTGGACAGCGATAATGACGGGGTTTCCGATCTGCTGGAGACCGGCGGTGTTGATATTGACAATGACGGTATCGTAGACACGGTTGGAGATCGTGACAATGATGGCATCCCGGATGCTGTGGATGTTGACATTACTGGAGGGCCTGATGCAGATCAGGATGGTATCGACGATAGTGCTGATGCTGACTTCAGCGATGAACCAGATCAGGACCGGGATGGCATTGTTGATTCCAGTGATCCTGATGCTGATGGAAACGGTTTTGCCGATGATCCGGATACCATATTGCCATTGGGTGCAGCATTGCCTGATACCGACGGTGACGATATTCCGAATTTCCAGGAAGCGGAAACCGATGCACCGATTAAAACCGGTATCAACGGTACCGGAGCTGGCTGTAGTGTAGCCAGTGGCGTCGAACGGTCTTTTGATCCGCTGCTGTTGCTGATCTTGTTGATATCTTCGTTCGCTATTGCGAGGCCGCGTCGACGATTTAACAGAGCGCGATACGGCATGATGCATCCGTCTGATGGTGGTGCCACTATCAGGTGCGCGATATCCTCGAAGTATTCACTGGGTGTGGTTTTGATGGTACTTGCCTGTCTGGTTTTCAGCCGCGCAAATGCACAAGCTGCCGAAGAAAATTTTGCCGAGGAAGATTCCGATAAGTTTATGAAAACACCCTATATCGGGATCGGGGCCGGTATCAGTATGCTCAATCCTGACACAGAAGGTAGTCGTTGGGAGGTTTCCGAAAGTAACAGCACGGGTTTTCAGGTAACACTCGGGATGGATTTCTCGCGCTGGCTGACGGCTGAGTTGCACTATGCGTCACTGGGTGAAGCGGGGTTGTCAGAGATCAATAATGCTGCTGACGATGAAACCGTCTCTTATCAAATTGCCGGCCTCAGTGCGCTTGCCTATCTATCGTCGAAGAATGAAGACGAGCAAATTCTGCGTCGACAAGGGCTGGCAGGATACGCGCGTATCGGTGCCGGCTTTTTAAGTAATTCAGCCGACGACGTTGAAATTGAACTTGTCAATAGTGCTCATCTTCTGTTGGGTATAGGTGCAGAGTATGCCCTTGAAAATGGATTGGCAGTGCGGGGTGAGTATATATCCTTCGATGGAGATGTTCAGTATGCGCAGCTCGCTCTTGTCTATCGAATTGGTGAGCGTGAAGAAGAGGAACCGGCTGAACCTGTCACCGTGATCAGGCCGACGCCAGCTCCGCCCAAACCCGAACCACCGAAACCCGTGATCAAACCAGCTCCCGCTCCACAGGTAATCGGTGACGACGACGCTGATGGCGTTAACAATCAGCTTGATCGTTGCCCGAATACGCTGCGTGGCCTGCCAGTCGGTGTTGATGGTTGTGAACTGTTCAGAGGGGTGTTGAATGGTGTGAACTTTGAAACCGGTTCAGCACAATTAACCGTGGGTGCGCGCTCGGTGCTGGACAATGTTGCTTCACAACTTCTGAAGTTCCCTGCGGTTCGTATTCAGATAAATGCTCACACAGACAACCTGGGAGGCAAGGCCTTTAATCTTGATCTGTCACGTAAACGAATTGTATCGGTTGCCCGCTATCTGGGCAGCAAGGGCATTTCGAGTTCTCGCCTGGCTGGCAGAGCCTTTGGCGAATCGAAACCCATCGCGAGCAACGATACGGAAGAAGGACGTGCACGCAACCGGCGCGTAGAAATGATAGATATCAAGTAGCAGCCGGACGTTGGCGGTTACTAGAGGTTTCTGTAAAGCGACACCAGACGGTCGGCTGCTGCGCCCGCAGTGATGCGGCAGCTTGCCATATCAGACAATGCCTCGCTCAATGGGGCTTGCATGGCTGGATGATTTCGGATGTCCTGAATCAAGTGTTGCTCAATGGTAGCCCATAGCCAGTCGGTGTTCTGCTTTTCGCGATTTGCTGCCACCTCTCCATTATCTCCCAGACGGGAATAGTAGTTGTTAATCTGTTGCCAGAGTCTGTCCAGACCGTCTTGATGCAAGGCACTGCAGGTGAGAACAGGCGGCGTCCAGTTTGGACTCAACGGTGTCATGATTTGCAATGCTCTTCTGTAAGCTGCTGCAGCTATTTCCGCTGGCTGTTGATTGCCCGGGTCAGCTTTGTTAACCGCAATCATGTCTGCGATTTCGAGTATGCCTTTTTTGATACCTTGTAGCTCATCACCGGCACCTGGCAGCATGAGTACAAGATAAAAATCCACCATGGACGCCACGGTGATTTCGGATTGTCCGACACCAACGGTTTCAATTAACAGTACATCGAACCCGGCAGCTTCGCAGATCAGCATGGTTTCCCGCGTCATTCGAGTGACTCCTCCCAGTGCTCCCGAGGTTGGAGAGGGTCGAATGTAGGCTGAGGGGTGAGCACTCAGAGTCTGCATCCGGGTTTTGTCACCCAGAATGCTGCCACCGGTTACCGAGCTGCTGGGGTCCACCGCCAGTACCGCGACCTTGTTTGATTCGTTGACCAGCTTGCTGCCGAGCGACTCGATAAAAGTGCTTTTACCGACACCGGGTACACCACTGATACCAATCCGGCGAGCCTTGCCGGTATGCGGTAGCAAGGCGCTCAACACCTCGGTTGCCATCTCTCTGTGAGCAGGGTTGCTGGATTCAACCAGCGTAATGCAGCGGGCGAGGACCTGACGATCGAAACTCAGAACACCTTTAATGTAGTCGTCAGCAGTCAGGGTTGATCGCGTCACCCGCGTGCTGTCATCCATCAGGGTTAGTGCCATCGTTATCGAAGCCGAGAGCAGTATTCAGCTTGCCCAGCAAATCCACAGCTGCATCCCCGATAACGGTTCCGGGTGGAAATATGGCTGCTGCACCAGCTGCCGTCAGTTCTTCGAAATCCTGCTCGGGTATAACGCCTCCAACTGTGACCAGAATATCTTTGCGTCCAAGCTTGTCGAGTTCCTCGCGTAACATCGGCACCAGGGTCAGATGCCCGGCTGCCAGAGAACTTGCGCCAATCACATGCACATCGTTCTCGACGGCCTGACGCGCGACTTCGGCTGGTGTCTGAAACAATGGCCCGATATCGACATCGAAGCCCAGATCAGAAAAAGCGCTGGCGATGACTTTCTGTCCACGGTCGTGGCCGTCCTGGCCCATCTTTGCAATCAGAATGCGTGGTCGGCGACCTTCGTTGACAGCGAAAGTGTTGATCATCTCGTCCAGTTTTTCCACGATACCTCCACTGTTGCCTGACTTTTTCGATAGCAGCTCATTACGATAAACACCCTGTAGTGATTTGACCTCGGCAACGTGTCGTCCGAAGCTGGTTTCCAGAGCATCTGACATTTCTCCCACGGTGGCATGCGCGCGTGCTGCATTAACCATAAGCTCAAGCAGGTTGCCGTTACCGGTTTTGGCAGATTGTTGCAGTGCCTCTATGGCATGGGAATGAGCCTGTTCGTTGCGCTCACGTCTGAGTTGTTGCAGCTTGGCAATCTGTTCCTCACGCACAGCGGTATTGTCAACTTTCAGTATGTCTATCGGATCACTGACTGCCGGTCGATATTGGTTTACACCCACTACTGTTTGCTGGCCGCTGTCAATTCTGGCCTGGGTTCTGGCAGCCGCCTGTTCAATACGCATTTTCGGAATACCGGCTTCAATCGCTTTTGCCATGCCCCCGGATTCTTCAATTTCCCTAATGTGTTGCCAGGCACGTTGTGCCAGACTGGCTGTCAGTGATTCCATAAAGTAACTGCCACCCCAGGGGTCTACCGGACGGCAGGTATTGCTTTCCATCTGCAGCATTAATTGAGTGTTGCGTGCGATTCGCGCTGAAGCATCGGAAGGGAGTGCCAGCGCCTCATCCAGCGCATTGGTATGCAGGGATTGTGTGTGGCCCTGGGTGGCAGCCATTGCCTCGATACAGGTTCGCGTGACATTGTTGTAAACGTCCTGGGCGGTCAAGCTCCATCCCGAGGTCTGGCAGTGTGTTCTGAGGTTACGGGACTTTGAATTTCCAGGATTGAATCTGCCTACCAGCTTTGACCACAACAAACGAGCCGCCCGCATTTTGGCAATTTCCATATAGTAGTTCATGCCAATAGCCCAGAAAAATGACAACCGCGGAGCAAAGGCATCAACATCAAGGCCTGCTTCTATGCCGACTTTGATATATTCAACCCCGTCTGCCAGTGTATAGGCCAACTCCAGATCAGCGGTCGCTCCCGCTTCCTGCATGTGGTAACCGGAAATACTGATGCTGTTGAACTTTGGCATGTGGTCTGCCGTGTAAGCAAAAATATCCGAAATGATCCGCATGGAGGGTTCGGGCGGATAGATATAGGTGTTTCTAACCATAAACTCTTTCAGGATATCGTTCTGAATAGTACCGGTCAGCTGTTCAGGTTTAACACCTTGTTCCTCTGCTGCCACGATGTACAGGGCCAGTACCGGGAGTACTGCACCGTTCATGGTCATGGATACACTCATTTGATCCAGAGGTATGCCATCGAACAAGGTGCGCATATCCATAATGGAGTCAATGGCGACACCTGCCATACCAACATCGCCTGCAACCCTGGGGTGATCGGAGTCGTAGCCTCGATGAGTTGCCAGATCAAAGGCAATCGACAGTCCTTTTTGACCCGCTGACAAATTACGTCGATAGAACGCGTTACTTTCCGTTGCGGTTGAAAAGCCGGCGTACTGACGCACTGTCCAAGGGCGGGTCACGTACATGCTGGGATAGGGACCACGCAAGTAGGGCGGCAACCCGGGCCAGCTGTCAGCAAATGCGAGCGCTTCGCTATCATGTGGCTGGTAGCCGGGTTTGATATCGATGCCTTCGGGTGTTTGCCAGACATTGGAACCCTGGCTGCTGCAGTCGTTTAAGCCGGCGTCTGAAGTTCCGGCTGCACTCTGCAGCTGTGAGGTGTCGGATAGGCTAATTTTGCTAAAGTCGGGGATATTCATGGCGTGCGCTCCGGGTTGCCTTGCGCGGTTGCGGCATTATCCGACGTCGGCGCTCCCAAGGCATCGAGCAGTGCATCCAGTTTTTCTACAACATTGCAGTGCATGAAAAAATGATCATCAAATTTTTGCGTGTTGCTCCTATCGTCCAATGTCGATGGTGCGCCAGCCAGCACAACATAATCGGCACCGGCGGCTCTCAGTGCCCCACAGCAGGCAACTGCGTGTTCCTGGTACAGTGCATCGCTTGAACAAATCACTGCAGCCTTTGACCCACTCTCGCGAAAAGCTGCCACCAGCGGAGCAAAGGCTTGGTCTTCCGGTTGCTTTATCTCGGTACTGAGACACTGGATATTGGCGATCGCCAACAGATTGCGGCTAAATCCGGCCCGTGCTTGATAGTCTGAAGGTAATCCCAGGGTAGCCAGAAAAACCTGTTTGTTGTTCGCTGACTTGATGCTTGCAGTTCTTGTTCGCAATTGTTCAAAGCGCGCACTGTCGCGGCAGGCAGGCAAGTTGTGAAAAACCATTTCCGAGGCAGAACAAGAGGGCATCGGCTCCGCTTCTGCTGTCACTGCAGCATATTCGGTGACGCCAACCAAGGGTTGTTTACGAGTAGCCAGCAGTTCGTGCCGTTTGGCAGCACTGGTTTTCACAGTCTCTGCAATTTGTCCCTGATGAATCGCTGCCAGAGCGCCGCCTGCGGATTCAATTTTCTGCAGTTGTTCCCATCCTTTGATAACCAGCTCATCGGTAAGTGATTCTATGTAACCGGATCCACCCAAAGCATCATTAACCCGATGCAATTGAGATTCTTCCATCAATACCAGCTGCAGATTGCGCGCGATCCTGCGGGTCAGTTCGTCTGGCTCGTCGCCTGGCAGGTGTGGCTCAACACTGATAATATCAGCGCCGCCCAGAGCAGCGGCAGCGCAAGCGACGGTGTTGCGTAACTGATTCACATCTGGCTCTATCGTACTGAGCATGCGCTGCGAGGTAAACGCATGCATTCTCAATTTGCCTTTACTTTGTGAATCGCAACATTGACAGACTCTGGCCCAGAGTTCTCTTGCTGCGCGAAGTTTTGCAGCGGATGCGAAGTAATCACAATCAACGGCAAACTGGAAAATGATCTGCTGGCTGGCCTCGTCTATGCTCAACCCGCTGTCGCTTAACCAACGTAAATATTCCACCCCGGCCGCCATGGCTATGCCCAGTTCCTGGCCGGCTGATGCACCACCCAGATGCCAGGGGCGGGTGTTGACTGCCAGGCTGGTCATGCCCGGATACTGTGTCGCAATGGTTTTTGCCAGCTTGCCGGCTTGCTCGCGACCGTGCTCTTGCAGTTTTTCAGCATGTTGCTCGTCTGCAGCAGGGGTTACACTCGACTGTTGATGTGCGTAATTGGTCAGTGGGTCAAAGTTGATGGCACCGAGAAGGGCTGTGTCTGATACCTGCCGGTTGCTTGCAAATTCGAATAGCAGTGCAGCCAACTCCGGAGCTGTGGATCCTGCCTCGAAACTCACGGTTGCGAGATCGACCAGAACGTTTTCCAACAGCCCCTCAAAGTCTGCTTTACTCGCTAGCGGTATTCCCGCATTGTGGTGACCGGCTGAGTGAATCTGCAGATGAAGAGAGGTTACGCCATTTTGCAATTCTTCCAGAATGTATCTGTTGGCGCACTCCACATTCGACTCACGATAGATTTGCCGGATGTCCCAGGCGACATGTTCATCGGCGTATTGTGTGCCGCGCCGATAAGGAAACTCTCCCGGTCCGCTGACAGGGTTTGTCCCGGCGGTTTTGTTATCTGTCTCGTTGCGGCGGCGATAGAGCGGGGCGATCTCTATTCCATCGAGTGTTGTTGTGGTTAATTTCTGCAAGACGGTTGCGGCCGCAGCTTTTGCCGTATCACCTGCCGATGAAGTTGATCCCGACACTCCTGAACCGGACACCCTTGACCTGGCACTGGCAGCAAGCAGGTCAAGCCAGTCCTGTTCGGAATACTCCGGTAAATCCGCATTCAGATCCAATGGTAGATTCATGTTTTGAGCATCATGTTATGTGCAAGGCGTTTTTGTTATCGGGGCCACGTTCCCTGATTATAAGGGAATCTGCGATCGTTGCTGTGTCGGGTTGTCAGCCTGGGGCTGTTGTCCTCGCGATATCGGGAAGAAAACCGGTTATTAGTGCCAGCCAGATCTTTGTACTGAATTGGGTGGATACCGTTGTTGTATCGGGGGGCGGTCATGGCTGGCGATGCGCTGGAGCCTTTTTCAGTTGTCTGATCAGAAACCTTGCCGGATGCAATAACTCGAGGTACTTCAATGTGTTCTTGGTCTGGTCTCCCACCACTGATTGACTTTGGGCGGTATGCTCTGTTTGGGCGGTATGCTCTGGGGTTGGTAGCCTATGGCGATGGCAGACGTAATCGGCCAGCAACTCTGCACAGCGTCCGGCGCAATTGGTACCTCTGGAACCATAAGCACCGTTGATATACAAACCGGGCCAATACCTGGCGCCGGGAAATTCCTCGGTACGTCTGCCATGATGCAGGCTGTGGTACTGCTCTCGATAAAAGGTCATATCCGGCATCGGGCCAAGCACAGGCAGCCGGTCAGGACTGCTGGCACGTATCCCCACCCATCCCTCGCACTGCAAGTCCGATGCAGTATTCTTGGTGGATGGATCCGCTGCAAGCGGCTGCGCAAATAAATGCTGCCAGCTGGCGAGATTGGCCTCGTGATCTACGGGTCTAATCTGCAGGTCACGATCGTTGCGATCGTATGTGGACCCTAATACCAGCCGATCCCCGACAGGCACCGCATAGCTGCGCCCGCAGACAGGTAGCGTAAGCTTGTTGTCGGGCGGATTGTCCCGCTGGGTAATTTGGCCCCGTACCGGTGATATCGGAAGATCGGCACAGACGTCAAACGAACCCAGCCCGATCCCGCAGGCTAACACCACATGTTGACTGAGATACGGAATATGATCTTGATCGGTTAAACGCCAGGTGGGGCTGTCATTGTCATTCTGTGAAGAGACAAGTTCCAAATTCGTGATTCTGGTTGCGGCTTGTAAAGAAATTTGTGCATGATCCAACAAGGCGCAACACAGGTCCGGAAGATTGATCCAGCCGGCGGAGTGACAGAACAGGGCAGGTGCATTGACGGCAAGACCTGCTCGCTTCGACGCATCAGTCTGACTGACAAACTGATACAGGGGATTTTCGGGATACCGCGCTGCTGCTTGCAGTAGCAACAGCACTCCTTCCAGTTCATGTTGTATGCGATGCCCGCTGTTGATCAACCTTTGTAGGCGATCATTACAAGCGTCAAAGCCTTCACCGAAAAAGCGGCTGGCCAAAGTCTCGTCCCGAGTGACATGGGGGCGTAGTAGAGCTGCTGTGTTGGCCGAGGCTTGGGTCGCTGCATGTTCTGCGGCATCAAAAACCGTTACCGACCATCCTCGTTCTGCAAATTCACGAGCTGTAAAACAACCAGCCAGGCCGGCGCCGATAATGCTGATCCGTTTTGGTGACGCGGCCGGGGTATCAGGCAGCCGGAACCAGGGGGATGGTTTGAGCATGCGGCAACAACGTTAACTATCCAACCCGGCTTGAATAGTTTTCTGCGACATAGTCTTCAACGATTTTCTGGAAGTCATTGGCGATGTTGTCACCTTTCAGGGTGACTGCCTTTTCGCCATCAATATAAACCGGCGCAACCGGTCGTTCACCGGTGCCCGGAAGACTAATTCCGATATTGGCGTGTTTGCTTTCGCCGGGTCCGTTGACCACACAGCCCATGACAGCCACCGACATATCCTCAACGCCGGGTGAACTTTGCTTCCATTTCGGCATGCTGTCACGCAGGTAGCTTTGGATGCTGTCGGCAAGCTCCTGAAAGTAGGTACTGCTGGTGCGACCGCAGCCGGGGCAGGCGGTAACCATCGGGGTAAAAGATCGCAGGCCCATGGTTTGCAATATTTCCTGGGCTACGATCACTTCTCGTGTGCGATCGCCCCCGGGCTCCGGCGTTAACGAGATGCGAATGGTGTCACCGATACCCTGTTGCAACAAAATACCGACCGCAGCGGTGGAGGCTACAATTCCCTTGCTTCCCATACCGGCTTCAGTCAGGCCCAGGTGCAGTGAGTATTCGCTCTGTTCACTCAACTCGTTATAAACCTTGATCAGATCCTGCACCCGGCTCATTTTGCAGGAGATAATAATTCTGTCTGCCCCAAGGCCGATATCTTCGGCGCGTTGTGCGCTTTCCAGTGCCGACCCGATTAATGCTTCGCGATTGATCTTGTCCAGTGGATCAGGTTTTTTTTTCTGCGCGTTTTTATCCAGCAGTTTGGCCAGCAGATCCTGATCCAGGCTGCCCCAATTTGCCCCGATGCGGACGGGTTTGTCGTGCAGGCAGGCAATTTCAATCATTTTGCTGAACTGCTCATCACGTTTGCTGCCGCGCCCGACGTTGCCGGGATTGATTCGATATTTATCGAGAGCGACTGCGCAGTCTGGAACCTCACTCAACAATTTATGTCCGTTAAAATGGAAATCACCGACCAGCGGCACACTGCAGCCCATCTTCTCGACGCGTTGTTTGATATCCGGCACAGCGCGTGCAGCTTCGACGGTGTTAACAGTTATGCGCACCAGTTCAGAGCCTGCCCGGGCAAGATCGGCGACTTGATTTGCGGTTCTGACTGCATCTTCCGTGTCGGTGTTGGTCATGGATTGCACCACAATCGGACTGTCACCGCCGATCATGACGCCAGAGACGTTAACTGCCTTTGTTTTTCGACGCTGAGTCATTACGAGACCTGTGATGCGGGTTGGATTCGGGGGTTGTCGTCCCTATTCTAGCCCTCATGGGCAGAGCAGGCCAGCCGGTGATTCACAGGAGCTGGAACTCGGCTAACGGGGTATCGTCGATGGAGCCGGGCTTATGGACTGGGGGCAGATCTTGTGGTTGCAAGGCTGTCGCTGATTAGTTGCAACACAGGTTGCGCTCTGGAGTAAACTAAAGGTATGAACGCGGACAAATCTCCTGAAATCGAAGTCAGCGAACGTGAGCACAATATTCTTCGGCTCCTGGTTGATCACTATATAAGCGATGGCCAGCCGGTGGGTTCCCGTACTCTGTCGAAATTACCGGGTATCGGTATCAGTGCGGCCTCGGTACGTAATGTGATGGGCGACCTGGAAACCATGGGCTTGCTCAAATCCCCACACACCTCGGCCGGGCGGGTGCCTACATCGGCTGCCTATCGCCTCTTTGTCGACTCGATGATGGAATATCGCCAGCCTGGCCCGGAGCTGGTAGAGGAGATAAGAACCGCACTTGACCCATCGCTGAGCGAGCAAAACCTGATCAAGGTCGCCTCAACTTTCCTGTCCGGCGTCACAGAAATGGCTGGGATGATCACGGTACCCAAGCGAGAGCAGCTGTCGGTTCGTCAAATCGAATTCTTGCCGCTGTCTGAAAAACGGATACTCGTTATCCTTATTGTGAACGACAAGGAAGTGCATAACCGGATTATTCAGGTTGACCGCGAATACAGTAAATCCGAACTCGAGCAATTTGCCAATTACCTCAACACCGAATACCTCGGAAAACCGCTGGCTGAAGTCAGAGATGCCCTTCAGCGGGAGTTAGAGGAAGTTCGTACCGATATGAGTCAGCGCATGCAATTCATGATCGAGGTTGCGGGGCAGGTCCTGACCGGGACCGACGGAAAAGCGGATGAAGAGGATCTGTTGGTGGCCGGCGAAACCAACCTGATGGCGCATGCTGATCTATCCAATGTGGATACACTTAAAGACTTGTTCGAGGCCTTCCAGCACAAAAGGGATATCTACCATTTGCTTGAGCGGTGTATCTCGGCAGATGGAGTACGCATTTTTATCGGCCGCGAAGCAGGGTATGATGCTTTGCAGGATTGCAGTCTGGTGACATCGCCTTATGAGGTAAATGACTCGATCATCGGCGTACTCGGCGTAGTTGGTCCGAAGCGCATGGCCTATGACAAAGTCATCCCGGTAGTTGACGTTACATCAAAATTACTCAGCGCGGCCTTGAATTCCAAAAAGTAACCCCCAAGGTGTACCGGTCGGAGGTGTTGTATAGCGCCCCCGTTTCTCGTGCGCGCGCTTGCGAGACCTGGTAACCAGTAACAACACAACTCTGTTGGAGAAAATTGATGGCATCGGGAGAAAATTCGAAGTCTGAGGGTGTACAGCAAGGGCAAGATGGGGCCACAGATGACAAATCTGCGGCTGCGGCCAATGCTGAAGCTGAGACATCGCCTGACCACGAACAGAAAAATAGTGCTACTGACGATGACCCCGTTACCGCTGATGCATCAGCTGCTGGCAGCGAGGGTTCCTTTGACCAGGAGCAGGCAGCTGCCGATGAGCTCGATTTTGGTGATGCAAAAATGGCTGTGGAGGACCCACCAGCTGAACCCGATCTGGAACAGGGCGATCTTGAAAACGAAAGTCCAGAGCAATTGCGGGCGCGGTTGGCCGAGAGCCAGGAGCTGGCTGATTCGCACTGGGAGCGCGTTTTGCGCATGCAGGCTGATATGGAAAATCAACGCAAACGGGCGCAAAAAGATATCGAAAATGCCCGTAAATTCTCTCTTGAAGGCATGGTTAACGAGCTGTTGCCGGTCAAGGACAGCCTTGAAATGGGACTTCAGGCAGCCTCTGGCGAGGATGCCGACCTTAGCAAGATTGTCGAGGGCTCCGATCTCACACTAAAAATGTTGATGCAAGCTCTTGAAAAACATAATGTTATTGAAATAAACCCGGTGGATGAAAAATTCAATCCAGAGCTTCATCAAGCCATGTCACAGCAAGAAGTCGAAGGTAAGGACCCCAATACTGTGATTGGTGTACTGCAGAAAGGTTACACACTGAACGACAGGCTCATCAGGCCTGCCCTGGTGATGGTGTCAAAGTAGCCGAGTCAGGTGGCTGAAAATTGCATCTCACAGTAAAAAATAGAGTTGATTCAGTACCACCGGTTGAAAACCAGCAGCCGGCCCACATATACATCGCAGACTTTTGAAGCGCCCGAAAACGGTGCGCAAATTCAAGTATTTAGAACATTAGTTGGAGAACATCAGTAATGGGCACAATTATCGGTATTGACCTGGGCACCACAAATTCCTGTGTGGCTGTCATGGAAGGTGGGAGTCCGCGGGTCATAGAGAACGCAGAAGGTGATCGCACCACGCCATCCATCGTCGCTTTTGGTGATGATGGCGAGGTACTTGTCGGCCAGCCAGCCAAACGTCAGGCCGTCACCAATCCCTCCAACACACTCTATGCAGTCAAACGCCTGATTGGGCGTCGCTTTGACGAGAAAGAAGTTCAGAAAGATATAGAAAAAGTGCCGTATAAAATCGTCAAGGCTGATAACGGTGATGCCTGGGTTGAGGCCAACGGCGAGAAAATGGCGCCCCCTGAGGTCGCAGCTCGCGTACTGATGAAGATGAAACAAACGGCTGAAGAGTATCTGGGTTCTGAAGTTTCCGAGGCCGTCATTACCGTCCCGGCCTATTTTAACGATTCTCAGCGGCAAGCCACCAAGGATGCAGGACGTATCGCGGGTCTGGATGTAAAGCGCATTATCAATGAGCCCACCGCAGCCGCGTTGGCCTACGGGATGGATAAACAGCGTGGAAACAAGACGATAGCTGTTTATGATCTGGGTGGTGGTACGTTTGATATCTCTATTATCGAGATTGCCGAAGTTGATGGTGAGCACCAATTCGAGGTTCTCTCTACAAACGGTGATACTTTTCTGGGCGGTGAAGATTTCGACAACCTGTTGATCGAATATCTCTCTGACCAATTCAAAAAAGAGAGTGGTATTGATCTGCACAGTGATCCGCTGGCCTTGCAACGCCTGAAAGAGGGCGCTGAAAAAGCCAAAATCGAGCTGTCATCCACTCAACAGACGGACGTCAATCTGCCTTACATCACGGCCGACGCCAGCGGTCCGAAGCACCTGAACATCAAGGTGACACGAGCTAAACTGGAATCACTGGTAGATGATCTGGTGCAACGCACTATTGGCCCTTGCAAGACAGCCCTGAAAGATGCCGGTCTGTCTGCAAACGACATCGCCGATATCATTATGGTGGGTGGCCAGACACGGATGCCCAAGGTGCAGGAAGTCGTCAAAGACTTTTTCGGAAAAGAGCCGCGCAAGGATGTAAATCCGGATGAGGCTGTCGCCATCGGCGCTGCCATTCAGGGCGGTGTTCTGGGTGGTCAGGTCAAAGATGTCTTGTTGCTGGATGTCACTCCGCTCTCAGTGGGTATCGAAACGCTGGGTGGTGTCATGACCAAGCTGATCGAGAAAAACACAACCATACCGACCAAGGCACAGCAGGTGTTTTCTACCGCCGAGGACAATCAAACAGCGGTGACCGTGCATGTTTTACAAGGTGAGCGTGAAATCGCTGGTGGCAACAAGTCTCTGGGTCGGTTTGATCTTGCCGAGATACCTCCGTCACCTCGTGGTGTGCCGCAAATTGAAGTGACCTTCGATATTGATGCCAACGGCATCATGAATGTGTCGGCTCAGGACAAGGCAACCGGCAAACAGCAATCGATCATCATCAAAGCTTCCAGCGGTCTGTCTGATGAAGAAATCAACAAGATGGTGGCGGATGCTGAAGCTCACGC
The DNA here is from genome assembly GCA_937951215.1 of uncultured Granulosicoccaceae bacterium. Classification (GTDB taxonomy): domain Bacteria; phylum Pseudomonadota; class Gammaproteobacteria; order Granulosicoccales; family Granulosicoccaceae; genus CALFCE01. The sequence continues at coordinate 17,133 of CALFCE010000178.1, read as the reverse complement.
TGCAGAAGATACCAAACTGAAAGAGTTGATCGATACGCGTAATCAGGCTGAGCAATTGCTGCATGCAACTGAAAAGTCCATTGCCGAGTTGGGTGATCAGATTGATGACACTGAAAAGGCGGATATCAATGCGAAACTCGACGAACTCAGAGAGGTTGTCAAAGGCGACGATAAAGATGCTATCGATAGCAAAGTCGCTGCGTTATCTGAAGCCAGTGGCTCCATCATGGAACGTGCCTATGCTGCGGCGCAGCAGGCTGGAACCGATGATGCTGGAGCGGGTGCTGGCACCACAGCTGATGCTGGTGATACACCACCACCGGGTGATGACGCCGTTGATGCTGAATTTGAAGAAGTGAAAGACGACAAAGGCTAAGTTCGTCTGCTGTTCGAACGGGTTGCGCAATTCGTCATATTGCGCAGCCTTGCTTGCCTTTGAATCACAGGTTGAATAACTGAATTCCGGGATAGTCCGGTTTTTGTTTTTGGAAATTCCAAAGCTATGTCCAAACGGGATTACTACGAGGTTCTTGGTGTTGAGAAAGGTACTCAAAAGGCCGATCTCAAGAAAGCTTATCGCCGTTTGGCAATGAAGTATCACCCGGATAGAAATCCTGATGACGATGCTGCTGCCGAACAATTCAAAGAAGCAAAAGAAGCGTTTGAAGTTCTGAATGACGATCAGAAACGCGCAGCCTATGATCAGTTCGGGCACGCCGGGGTTGATAATTCCGTTGGTGGTGGTTTTGGCGGCGGCGCTGATATCAACGATATCTTTGGCGATGTATTCGGCGATATCTTTGGTGGGGGTGGTCGCGGTCGCGGGGGGCAACGCGTTTATCGTGGGGATGATCTGCAGTACAACCTTGAGATTTCTCTTGAAGAAGCAGTTGCCGGTACAGAATCCAAGATCAAGGTGCCCAATATGGTTGCTTGCGATACTTGCGACGGCAGTGGCTCCAAGCGCGGTACAACGCCCAGTAATTGCCCTACCTGTCATGGCGTAGGGCAGGTTCGAATGCAACAGGGATTCTTCTCGGTTCAGCAAACCTGTCCTGCCTGTCGGGGCAAGGGCAAAGTGATTACCGACCCCTGCCCCAAATGCCGTGGCCAGGGACGTTCCCGAAAAGAGAAAACACTGTCAGTCAAAATTCCTGCAGGTGTTGATACCGGAGACAAAATCCGTTTGTCAGGAGAGGGCGAGGCAAGCGAGAGTGGTGGTCCGGCGGGTGATCTCTTTGTCGCTATTCATGTCAAGGCGCACGAAATTTTCGAGCGCGATAACGCGGATCTTTTATGTACCGTTCCCATCAATTTTGCCACCGCGACTGTCGGTGGTGAATTGGAGGTGCCCACGCTGGACGGCAGGGTCAAACTCAAAATACCGGCTGGTACTCAATCGGAAAAAACCTTCCGTCTGCGCGGCAAGGGTGTAAAGCCTGTGCGAGGTGGTCCGGTGGGTGATCTGATGTGTAAAGTACGGGTAGAAACACCGGTCAATCTGTCTCGCGAACAGAAAGACTTGCTGATGCAGTTTCACGACACGATCAGTGGCGACAATGCCGCCAAGCACAGCCCCCAGGCCCACAGTTGGCTCGGTGGCGTGAAGCGTTTTATTGATGGTATCAGGACCTGAGCTGCGGAATGGCATCGTAAAGAGAACGTGATGTTCTGCCAGCGGGGTCCCGCAACGTGCCGAATCATTTTTGCCGTATCTCCCCTTGGCTGTCGGTGAGTTGGTGTAAGCTTTAGATTAACTGAGGATTATTCTGCCATGCGACTACTCAGCATCTTGAATGGTCCGAATTTAAATCTGCTCGGTGAGCGAGAGCCTGAAATTTACGGAACCACAACACTTAAAGCCATTGAAGAAAGCTGTCGCGATTTAGCTACAGCTTTGAACATAGAGATTGATTTCCAACAAACCAATCATGAGGGCGTGTTGGTCGATGCTATTCAGGAAGCGCGTTTAAGCAGTGATGCCTTGATCGTCAATCCGGCTGGTTTATCGTTTCATTCTGTTCCAGTACTTGATGCTCTCAGAATTTTTTCCAAGCCCATTATTGAGCTGCATATTTCCAATATTCACGCAAGAGACGCAATACATCGCGACTCCATCATGTCTGATTCAGTTGATGCGGTAATCTGTGGCCTGGGTCCTTACGGCTACATAGTCGCGTTGCAATCGGCAGCCCGTATGATGGGGCCACTGGCAGATGCGCTTCCTGAGCCGTTACGCATTGGGCCTGCCTGAATGATTTCGTGAAAAGCCCCTTTAAAGGCCAACTGCCTGAACAAGTTGATTTGCTGGTTATCGGTTCGGGTGCAGCAGGAATGACCGCGGCCTTGACTGGAGTGCTTGAAGGCCTGAGTACCCTGGTAATTGAAAAACGGGATGTGGTAGGTGGGACAAGTGCTGTATCAGCGGGATCCATGTGGTTACCGAACACGCACCTTAATCCTGACAACGACGACAGTTTTGATAAAGCACTCACCTACTTGCGCGCATCGGTTGGCAGCAAATTAGATGAAAACCTTGCCAGAGCTTTTCTGAGTTCAGCCCCGGAAATGACTAAGCGGCTCGTGCAAGAAGCTGGCATAAAGCTTCGAGCCTATCCCTATCACCCTGATTATCTGGCAACCCTTGAAGGGGCGACACTGGCTGGAAGGGTACTGGAGGCCGAGCCATTCCAAGCTGCTGTTCTCGGTGATAGATTTGCCGAAGTTGCTCCACCTCTGCCTGAATTTATGTTGCTGGGTGGAATGATGGTGGACCGCAAAGATATTGCTCACTTGCTAAACGCACATAGAAAACCATCCTCTTTTTTTTATTGCAGTCGACTACTTGCCCGGTATGGATACGATCGCCTGCGCAATCAACGTGGCCGACGTTTGGTTATGGGGAATGCGTTGGTTGGTAGACTGTTTCATGCCTTACTCAAACACGGTGGCAGGGTTGAATTGCGTGTGAGCACGTCTGGCTTGATGACTGACGGTGATCGCGTAGTCGGGGCCGAGGTCATGCAGTCAGGACGAAAACTCTCGATTACTGCTCATGCCGGCGTCGTTCTGGCCACCGGTGGCTTGTCACATAACGCCAAACTGCGGGAGCTACTGAGTCCGCCTCATTTGAGTCATGAATCTGCTGTAGCTCCGGGTGCCACTGGAGATGGTCTTGCATTGGCCCAACACTGCGGTGGCCGGCTCTCTTCAGACCACGAGAGTGCGAACTTTTGGGCACCTGTTTCTTATCGTCGTCGGAGCAATGGTTCGACTGCTGTCTTTCCTCACTTCGTACTGGATCGTGGAAAACCGGGAGCATTGGCTGTTGGGCCGGATGGAAAACGCTTTGTTAACGAAGCAACAACTTACCATCTGTTTGGTGAGGCTCTGTTTGAAGTGAAGTCCAGAACCAATGGAGGTGCCTGCTACCTGATATGCAATCACGATTTTATACTCAACTACGGTCTTGGCAGCATCAGGCCAAAAGGGATAGGGCTGAAAACAGCCTTGCAGGATGGCTATGTGTTCAGTGCTCAGGATTTACCCGAACTCGCCAAAAAACTGGGCGTACCGGTAGCCTCCCTGATTGCTACGGTAAATCGCTATACCGGTTTTAGCGAAACCGGAGTCGACAGTGATTTCGGCAAGGGCTCGGACGCTTACCAGCGCAATCTTGGTGACCCGTTGCATAAGCCAAACCCGTGCATTGCGCCACTCGGGCCAGCTCCTTACTATGCAATCGAAATACATCCCGGTGATATAGGAGCCAGCGCAGGTTTGGCCAGCGATCAGCATGCACGGGTTTTAGGTGATCAGGATAAGCCAATTCCAGGGCTGTATGCTTGTGGTGCTGACGTTGCATCCCTTATGGCTGGTCGCTATCCGGGGCCTGGCATCACTTTGGGGCCCGGTATGACCTTTGGCTATATTGCCGCTTGTCATGCGGCAGCGAGTGTCACAAGTAGCTGAGCTTCAGGAGCGAACCACTATGATTACTTCCATCGCAACAGTAACGCTGGGTAGCAGTCTGCCAAGTCGGCTCGAGGCGATAGCGGAAGCAGGATTTCAAGCTGTAGAACTGTTTGATACAGATCTTGAGGCCTTTGATGGCAGTGCGGCGAGTATTAAACAACTTTTACTGGATACAGGTCTGCGAGCAGCAAGTTATTTTCCTTTGCGTGAGATTGAGGGAACACCCCTGGCAGAGAGGCAAGCAACACGTGATCGCTCAGCCCGCTATCTTGATTACGCGGTGCAGCTGGGTGCTCCGATGGTAATGATGTGTTCGGCCACTGGTGCCCAAATGTCCGCTGATCGTGAGCATATTCTGGATGATCTTGAATATTTGGCTGACATGGCAAAAGAAAGAGGGTTGCTTATTGCCTATGAAGCCATTGCCTGGGGGCGTTATGTATATGATTATCGCCAGGCGGCAGAATTGGTAAACCAGCTAAAACATCCGCATTTTGGATTGGTACTTGACAGTTTTCATATCTTTGCACGCGATCTTCCCCTGTCCGGGATTGCTCAGATACCGAAGGAGCAGATTTTTTTGGTTCAGCTATCTGACGCTCCCGAGCTTGACGTCAGCTATCTCGAGTGGAGCCGCAATCACAGGACCTTACCTGGTCGAGGGGTTTTTGATCTGGCTTCGTTCACCGCTCAGGTTAGACAATCCGGTTTTGATGGGGTTGTTTCGCTAGAGTGTTTTAGCGATGCACTAAGAAACGAAGCTGTTGCAGACGTTGCAGCAAAGGGCATAAACGCGATCAATAACCTATGGTTTGGGCTTGATCCTTCCGGATGCGAATCACCAACAGCCTGAGCAGGCAACTCCAAACGGTTCCGAAAACACCAGCGAAGTAGGCCAGTTTGTGGTTTGTCTATGGCACCGGGATAATCTCGATGCCCTTGATAGACGGGTTTTCAATCTGATGGCTGAAGTCGATGTTCAGCGTGCTGTCGCTGTTGACAATAACGGACTTCATTAAAGCCGCATCAGCGCCCGCTTCAGCAAAAACATCGATATTAGTCAGCACTTGTCCTTCGACATTGACATTGAACACCCGCAGGTTGTTACCCATGGCGCCGTCCCAGGTTTCAGCAAAGTAGAGTCTGACTTCATAGTTACCGGGGTTGACTGGTATCTGGTAGCCAAGCGCCGGTGCCTGTGGCTGATCCCAGCGATGGGTCTGGAACAGTTGAGCCGGTACCGGGTGTGGCAGATTACTGGTGTCAACCGGATTGCCCGTTGCGTGAACAAAACCGGTGTTACTGAGAGTGGAACCGATCCCATCTGCCTGCCAGAGACCAGTACTGTCAACGAGCTGGGGTCCACCGGTATTAATGCGAATGGGTTGCACGACATTCACTGAAGTCACAACGATAGTAACGGTATCAACGGCCGTCAGATTGCCATCGCTGGCACTGAGCTCAAGCGTATAAGTACCGGCTGCCGAGAAGGTGACACTGGTGTTTGTATTGTTGGTATCGCCAAAGGTTGCCGTGCCAGTACCTGAAAGCTGCAACCACTGTGATGACAACATGTTGTTGGGCAAACCATCATCAGACACTGTGGCATTGAGTGTCAGCGTGTTTTGCAACGGTATTGTTGTATTGGATCCTGCGTCAACCACCGGTGCTGTGTTGGTCGGACCAACCGGGTTGCCGGAGAGATCGATAATTTCAATGCCCTTGATAGACGGGTTTTCAATCTGATGACTGAAGTCGATGTTCAGCGTGTTGTCACTGTTGACGACAAAAGATTTCATTAAGGCCGTATCAGCACCGACTTCGGCAAAGACATCAATATTGCTGAGCACTTGTCCTTCGACATTGACCCCGAACACACGCAGGTTGTTACCCATAGCGCCGTCCCAGGTTTCAGCAAAGTAGAGTCTGACTTCGTAGTTGCCGGGAGTGACCGGGATCTGGTAGCCAAGTTCGGGAGCTGCGGGTGGGTCCCATCGGTGTGTCTGGAACAGTTGCGCAGGCACGGGGTAGGGTAAGAGGGTGGTATTGACCGGATTGACAGAGCCGCTGATATTGCCGGTGTTGCCAAGCGTTGAGCCGATACTGTCAGCCTGCCATGCCCCGTTGGCGTCAGCTAGCAGAGGTCCACCGGCATTGATGCGGATGGGTTGATTGCTGGATCCGATGGCAGACACATTGATGGAAGCTATTTCGCTGGTGATAGCTACCCCATCATCAGCTGACAACATCAAGGTATAAACACCTGCTTGAGGAAACACAGCAGCTGTGGTGATAGATGTTGGATTGATTATGGTCACTGGAGCAGGTCCTGACAACTCGCTCCACAATGAGGTGATGGTAGAGTTGGGTTGACCGTCATCTGTGACACTCGCATCGAGCGGATGAGCAATGCCCATAGTGGCTGAGCTTGCAGTTAAATTGGTGATCGTTGGCGCTTGGTTGGTGTATTGCGATATTTGCATTGACCAGGATTGTGCCTTCGGAAGAGCTGTGGTGGGTGCGCCACCACCACTAACGATCAGATTGCCATTAAATATACGGGCAACCGGAGCTAGCAGTGGTTCGGGCAAGGTCGTTATTGTGATCCACTGATTGCTGGATGGTTGATAACGCCATACCTTGTTCCCGCTGGTCTGACCCCCAACCATATAGATATAGCCATCATGGACAAAGGTGGACGGTTCGGCGTGGGATTGCTCGTGTGGCAGGTTGGCGATGGACGACCAATTATTATTTTGTGGGTTGAAAACATGTGATATCGGTGTATTGAGCGCCGGAAATCCTGGGCAGCCATCATGACCGAACTGCCCACCCAGAGCGTATATCTGCCCGTTTAGCACAACGGTAGAAAAGTGGTTGCGAGGTATCGGCATGGCAGCGACGCTGGATATATCCTGCCAGCCAGCGCTTTCATTGGCCAGGTCAAGTTTCAGGTGTCGGCCAACGTCACAATTGGCCTGTGGATCAAGGCCGCCAAACCAGTGTATTGAATTGTTGACCAAGGCTGCACCTCCACCAGCCCCTGGTATCGGGAGTTGTGGACCGGAACGCCAACCTCCGGAAACGGTATTGTAAATCCAGACGCTGGCGGTGACTACGCCTGGATGACTACCAATGCGTCCACCAATTAGCCATACTTCGTGACCAACTGCGACAATACCATTGTGGGTAACCGCTGTCCCCTGGCTCACCGAAGTGTTGGCTATCAAATTCCACGAATTACTGGTGGGATTGAATTTTTCAATGCTGGGCTCAATCGTGGCCCCAGGCCCGAATCCATTGAAAACATAAACTTCACCACCAACGGTAATGGTAGAGGATTCTGATCGCGCTTTTGCCATGGGCGGCTGTGCCAGCCAGTTGGCTTGTAACATGGCTGGAAGTGTTGCCAAGGCAACAATGAGTAATCCTCTCAATAGCAACTTAGACATGTGAAAACCTGCCTGTGTCAATTCCTTTGCTAAAAATCATGCCAGCCGATTTTATTTTTGGCTGTGACGGCCTTCTACAAGCAATGCAGTCGTGTGTTAAGTGCTCCACATCGTAAGCGTTCGGTAATTTACTTTATAAAGCCTATGCAGTGAGAAAATGGTGAAGGAGGGGAGGCTAACTTTCACTGTGTCAGAACAGACAATCAAACCAGATCGATCTAAGAATTTAAAGAAAGGCTTTTTCACCCTTGCTGAGTTTCGCCACTTAGCCGCCTTGGATTTGCGGGTGGAGTGATATGGTGGAGCAGTGCTTACGAAGCAGAGTTTTTAGCAGCTGTATCGACTGCCTGGTCAAATAATCGTGTGGTGCAGAGATGAAATTACTGGATAGGTTGGCGCTCTAAACCAGGTTTCTGGGTGAGCCTTGCTGTGACCAGCAAAGCTTCATCTCCCTGATGAAGCTTTGCCCGGTAGCCTGTGCTCGGGGACGTTTTTTTTTGAGACCGCCTAGGGTATTGGAATAATCTCGATGCCCTTGATAGACGGGTTTTCAATCTGATGACTGAAGTCGATGTTCAGCGTGTTGTCACTGTTGACGACAAAAGATTTCATCAAGGCCGTATCCGCGCCGACTTCGGCAAAGACATCAATATTGCTGAGCACTTGTCCTTCGACATTGACCCCGAACACACGCAGATTGTTACCCATAGCGCCGTCCCAGGTTTCAGCAAAGTAGAGTCTGACCTCGTAGTTGCCGGGAGTGACCGGGATCTGGTACCCGAGAGCAGGTGCTTGCGGCAAGTCCCAGCGATGTGTCTGGAACAGTTGTGCCGGGACCGGGAATGGCAAGGCGCTGGTGTCTACAGGGTTGGCGGTAGAGTGGATAAAGCCTGTGTTACTGAGTGTCGATCCGCCACCATCAGCTGCCCACGCACCGGTGCCATCGGTAAGGAGTGGCCCGCCGGCATTAATGCGTTTGACAACAGTGCCTGCTGTGGCGGTTGTCACGTCTACGGTGATGGTTTCAGAGCTAATAAATTCACCATCATCGGCGGAAAGCATTAACGTGTAATTACCCGCCTGCGGGAAGACGAATGAGCTGGTGGCGGAAGCCGGACTATTAATGGTCACAGCGGCCGGTCCTGAAACCTGACTCCACAACGAGTTAACTGCAGTGCCTGGCAGGCCATCATCGTTCACGCTTGCGCTGATGGTTTTAACAACACCGGTCAAGGCAATGTCGGTCGGGGACAGCGTAATCACGGGTGCCTGATTGGGGCCGTCTGACAGCATCGGCAAGACCTCAATTGAATCCCAGGTCGCGGTGAAGGGTTGCGCGGCATAGGAAGTGGAGATAATACCTACCGCGAGACCGGTGTTTGCGGTCAGCCAGCCAGCCGGAAATTGTATCGCTTGCCCGGCAGGCAGCAGTGGGCCGTCTCCGGTTTCAAAAAATGCGGTAACAGTTGCAGTGGACGGATCTACTTGCAGAATCAGATCCACCCATTCAGCAGCGAATACCGGGGCAGGCAGAGTCTGTATTGAATCCATTAATCCGTTTTGTTCGCGAGCTAACAAAATGCCTCCGGCAGGTTGTTCAGCGGTGACAACCAGTTTGATGTAGTTGTCCTGGTTGCCGTTGCCGATAAACAGCCCGATGGATTGATGCAACATCGGCGTTATGCCGGCAAACGGTGCGAGTACCCGTGTCCTTGCTCTGAAGACCGGGCTTGCGGAGGTAACATTAACGCCAAACTGGAATGCGTATTCCTGTGTATTGAAGTCGCCGAAGGCGTCTCCGGACGGAACGTTGTCGATAGTGACAACACCAGCAGCTCCGCTAATCGTCATGTTGTCCAGATCGAATTGCTGCAGATAGTCTGTACTGCCATTATTCATCAGGCCCGAGAAGCCGAGATTCGCGATGTAACCTGCTGGCGCACTGTCATTTTCCCAATCAAGACTGACCCCCAACGAAGTGGAAAGACCATTGAACTCGTCAATCGGAAAGGGGTCTTGCAGGTCATTAATGCCGTCGTTGTCGTCATCAGGGTCGATCAGATCTGACAGGTAATCCAAATCAGAATCTGAAGGCAAGTCAGCAGCTGAACAGGGATCGGTGCCGTTGGCGTTTTCGTCTGCATTGGTATACCCGTCCTGATCGGCATCAGCGCCGGGGTTGCCCGTTTGGCAGGTATTGATCACTGTGCCCTGATAGTCAGCTGGTTCGAAAACAACGATGCTTTGTCCTGAAAAATCAGCAACCCAGATGGTGCCCGGAAAGACTTCTCCATCACTTTGAGTCGTGATATCGAGTGGCTTTTGGTCGACGTTGGAAAAGATGATGTTGTGGGCACTTGCTGCAGTACCACTACCGTCGAATTGCACGCGATAAATGTTGTTATCCAAAGCGGCTGCCAGCAAGTTGCCACGCATGGCCCCACCGAAGTTGCTGGCGGTATATTCATCAATGCCGTTGGTTGAGGGAGGGATCGCTAGCAGCGAAGTATCCAGCGGATGTTTGGCGCTGGATGGGCCATGAGACCCGCGATAGTCACACTCGACCGGGTTTGCGAACGGCACGGGTGATTGCGGAATTGTGTTGTTGAATGTGTTGGCTCGATTACCGCGAGTTGGATTTGGATGGCCACCGTAATAACCGCGACCGGGGATAAAATGAAGACTGTCATAGATAGTCAGCCCCGCCTCACTGACGGCGTTGCTGCAATTACCTTGCGGGCCATGGTTGACTGGCAAACCACCCCAGCCGGCGTTGGGGCCGTTGTCCCAGGTAAACATCTTTCCGTTTTGCATGATGATGATGTCGTAGGGATTGCGGAATCCCGGTGCGTAAACCTGGACCGGGCCGCCTGGAACTATCTTCGCCTGGTTTTTGCCGCGATTGCCACCGAATGGATCGTTGGCGTCAACACTTCCGGGCCGTTGTTCGTCGTCCAGTGTAGGCAGGTCGTAAGTAGAGTTTCCAATCTGAGCGATATTGATCTCGAGAATCGCAGCACTCAGCGCATATTCAGGGAGCATTGCAAAGTTGTTTGAGGGTGCGCCTTTGTTGGTATTTCCGCCCATTGCGACAAACAGGCGAGTTCCGTCCAGACTCAAGGCCATACCGTTTGAATTGTGGTTTTCAGATGATCGTGGCAGGCCGCGAACCAGATCCTGTTTTACCCAAGCTGCACCGTTTTTGGTCAGTCGGCTGATAATGGTGGAGTTGGTGTCAAGACCGGTTATAGCGCCGCTGGCACCACCGCCAATTCGCGGGTCGCCTGATCCGACATAGATCACCGGGTTGCTTGCAGTACCGGCTACCAGCATCCCGGTTACCAGACGGCTGTTAAGTGAGTTGTTGACTACGCCATTGTCATCGTGGTTCTGGATGTTCTTGATCAGATCAACGATTTCTGTATTGATCACAACGTACTGGTTGGCGGCGTTACGCTGAATCGTCATGATTCTGATAGTGCCGGTGATTTCAGCAACGTAAAGTCTGCCGTCCGGACCGAACTGCAATGTGGTGGGTGTGATCGAACCGACTCCGTTCAAAAACCCCTTGCCAAATGCGGGTGCCATGCGGCTTGCCAGCGCTGGAATGCGGCTTTGTTCGTTAGCTACATCCGGATCTATGCCGGTGCCGGATAAATGAACCACTGCCGTGCCGACCTTGCCATCGTGAGAGATGTGCAGCGAGCCTGGTAGCTTGCCGGTTTTTGGTGGGGAAAATTTAACGGTAACGGTGCGACTGTCACCCGGATAGATTTCAAATGGTGGCGAGATATCGGTGGCGTAGCTGAGCTCATCCATTTCATCCAGAAAAAGAGAGTTGACCGTGATGACACCAGAGTTTTTCTGACTGGACGCATTCTCCGAGACATTGCTCAGGACAACTTTTCTTTCGGACAGGCTGCCGATCGCTACTTCGCCAAAATCCAGTGTCAAATGACTGATGTTCAAACCCGCCGCAGTGCCTTGGGAATCGGCCTTCGTTTGCGACGATAGCAACATGATAAACACTATGAGAGCGACAGCTACGATTGAATGCCAAAAGCGGTTATTTTTCGCTGTTGGCTGTTCGTAGGTGCGGCGCCCGTAAGTGGTAGAATTTTCTGCGAACTCTTTCACTTTCACGGTTCTGCTCCGGATGGACAGGTTTTCAGGAGCGCACGATAAACTTACCGCTTATAAGTCATCAACGAGACAAGACACGCTTTGTAACGAGCTTCAAAAAGGTAAATGCAGAGATGGGGGTGGGTGCACAGGAGTACAGCGGTACAGCCGTTTAATCATGATTATGCGAAACGGGACACAGACTCAGGGGTAAACGCGGGTGGTGGCGAGGGTGCCTGGATGGCAAACCCCCCAGCTACCGCAAGAAACCTCAAGCTACAGCGGGAAACCCCAAGCGATAGCAAGAAGCACCAAGCGATACCAAGAAGCACCAGGCGATAGCAAGAAAACAGGGAAGACAGGTTATGAGTGGTGCTGCAGCTGACCTGCAATGGACAAGGCTGTTACAGCTGTTGTTGCAGTGCTGCTCCAACGTGTTCGAGTTCAATCAGCGTCCCACAGAAATCTTTCGGATGAAGAAACAGCACCGGATTCCCATGGGCACCGATTTTGGGCTCACCCTCTCCCAACACTCTGGCCCCGGTCGCAACAAGCTGATCACGGGCCTGCAATATGTTGTCGACCTCGTAGCAAATATGGTGGATTCCACCGGAGGGTTGCTTCTCAAGAAAACTGGCTATCGGTGAGTTTTGCCCTAGCGGGTGGAGCAGTTCTATTTTGCTGTTTGGCAGCTCAACAAAGACTACAGTGACGCCGTGCTCGGGTAGATCCTGCTTCCCGGACACCTTGGCGCCCAGTGTGTTTTTGTAGGTCTCTGCCGCTGCGTCCAGATCTGGCACCGCGATAGCGACGTGATTCAAATTACCGATCATGGTGAAATGCCCCGGCTGTTATCAGTAATGTTTATTCGAACTCAATAATGACTTGATCCACATCAAGGCTCGATCCCGCTTCGCATGGAATTTCACTGACAATGGCATCCTGATCAGCCGTGAGTACATTTTCCATTTTCATCGCCTCTACAACAGCGAGCTCCTGACCTGCCTTGACCTCGTCACCTACGGCAACTGACACTTTAATCAACAGTCCAGGCATAGGTGAGAGAAGGAAACGCGACATATCTGGCGGCTTTTTCTCCGGCATCAGCTTTCTCAAATCAGCGACCCGCGGTCTGAGCACTTGAGTGCGCACAGAATGGCCGTTTCTTGTTACTTGAATCGCCGCGTCTGGCAGATCTATCTGAGCCGTGCAATTCTTGCCGCTATCTCCGTTTGAGTAGTGCATCAACAATTGACCCGGTTTCCAACTTGAACTGATGACAAAGGTTTTGACACCCACGGTAATAGTCGCCGTATCAGTCGGTGAGAACAATACATGCACTGGATAATGTGATTGGCCAACAACAACGATATAGCTTGTACCGGCTTCTTGTCCGTCAGGTTTTGTATCGCCAGAGGAGTGCGTGCCCGGCGGCATTAATTGGCTTTGCGTACTGGTGCCCCTCCTGCGCTGTACAGCGTGGGCGAAGGCTGCGAGTGCCACAGATTCACTGACTGACTCTTCCTCAATATGGCTGCTGTCGAAACCGTCCGGGTAGTATTGATCAATAAAACCTGTGGTCAGATCTCCCGCTTTGAACGCCGGGTGATTCACCAGCGCTGATAAAAAAGGAATATTGTGGCTGACACCACGAATCGCGTAGGCATCCAGCGCGCGGTTCATTTCTTCGACAGCTTGCTCTCGGGTATCGCCATAGGTAACAAGTTTGGCGATCATCGGGTCGTAGTACATGCTGATTTCACCGCCTTCACTGACGCCGGTATCAACTCTGACTGTGTCAGTTTGAAGAGGCGGCTGGTATCGAGTCAGTCTCCCGATAGACGGCATGAAGTTGCGGTCCGGGTCTTCGGCATATACCCGGGCTTCCAATGCCCATCCCGTCATTTTTACATCACTTTGTTGCAATGCCAGCGGCTCGCCTGCCGCGATATTGATCATTTGCTCCACCAGATCAAGCCCGGTGACAAATTCGGTCACCGGATGTTCAACCTGCAAACGAGTGTTCATCTCCAGGAAGTAGAAGTTACGATCCTTGTCGACAATAAATTCAACTGTGCCAGCGGAGTGGTAGTCGACAGCTTTGGCAAGGGCGACTGCTTGTTCGCTCATGGCTTTGCGGGTCTGCTCATCGACAAACGGAGACGGCGCTTCTTCCAATACCTTTTGATGCCGTCGCTGTATTGAACATTCTCGTTCACCGAGAGCCAGGCAGTTACCGTGTTTATCAGCCAGAATCTGAATTTCAATGTGGCGTGGTTGTTCTATAAACTTCTCAACGAACACGCGATCATCGCCGAATGCACTGCGTGCCTCATTTTGAGCGCTGACAAAATTATCGGCTACATCATCCAGTGTCCACGCGATTCGCATGCCCTTGCCACCACCACCTGCTGAGGCTTTGAGCATCACCGGGCATCCAATTTCGGTCGCAATTGTCAAAGCCTGTTGCGGGCTATCCAGTGCATCAGGGTGGCCGGGAACCGTGTTGACCCCGCTGCTGGCTGCGAGCTTTTTGGACTCGATCTTGTCACCCATGATCTCGATGGCATGAATCCCCGGCCCGATAAAAACCAGACCGTTTTTCTCAAGTGCAGCGGCAAAGGCGGCGTTTTCAGATAAAAACCCGAATCCCGGGTGAACGGCTTTTGCTCCCGTCTGCTGGCAGGCCTGCAAAATGTTTTCAATGACAAGATAACTCTCCGCAGAGGCAGCAGGCCCGATACAGACTGCTTCATCAGCCATGGACACATGCAGGGAATGCCGGTCGGCTTCAGAGTAAACCGCTACCGTCGAAATCCCCAGTCGTTTTGCAGTGCGGATTATTCGGCAGGCAATTTCGCCTCGATTGGCGATCAGAATTTTATCGATTGCGCTCATGGGGTATCAGGGTTGTTGTTTTTCGTTGAAATGTCCGCTTGCATATCAGGCCTTGGGCAAAATCTCATCCAGTGCGGTGCAAAGTTGGTTGATATCGTCGATACTGTTGTAATGTGCAAAGCTGAGCCGTAGCACACCATCGTTCAAGTTTTCAATCCCCATCCGTTTAAGCACCCGTGGGGCGTAGAAGTCGCCATTGCCTGCTGCGATTTGATGTTCTGCCAGCCGCTTGTTGAGCTGCGTTGAAGTGATACTGCCACAGGTCAGTGCAACGTTGGCTTCCCGCTCATCCGAGCAAACCTTCGACCCAAAAATTCTGACGTCCTTTTCTTCCAGCAGGTTTAGCAAGGGTTTTAGCAGCTGGTGTTCGTGAGTTTGCATTGCCGAGCTGCATTGGCGGGCTTTGTCTGCCAGAGACAATGACGAATCCCCGTCATGGAGTTGGTGTAATTGAGTGAAATATTCGCCCAGACCACCGATAGCAGCAATCGACGCGTGATCCGGGCCGGCGGCATCAAAGTTGGAAGTCGATTTGCCTATATTGAAGTAGTGGCATTGCGGAGCCAGAGTCTGTGCCATTTCGTCGGTGGTGTACATAATGCCCAAATGGGTTGCATAAGTTTTATAGGCGCTGAAACAGTAGGCATCGACACCAAGATCTGTAATGTCGGGTAAGCCATGTGGTGCATAAGAAACGCCGTCTGCGACCAAAAAAGCGCCAGCGTCATGTACCAGTGCAGAAATCTGCTTCAGGGGGTTGATACTGCCAATGATGTTGGAGCTATGCGTGACGGCCACCAGACGGGTTTTCGCGTTCAGTAATTTTTCCAGATCATCTATTGATAGTTCACCGCTAACTGGATCGACCTGCCAGAAATGACAGCTGGCCCCACTGATTTCTGTGGCGCGCACCCATGCACCGATATTGGCTTCATGATCTTGTTCCGAAACAATTACCTCATCGCCGGGTTGTAGCCGTGAGGTAAATGCTGTGGCGAGTGTATTGAAGTTTTGCGTGGTGGACGGGCCCAGTAATAAATTTTGCGGTGCTACGTTGAGTATGGAGGCAACAGCCTGGCGGCCTTCATCCATCATCTCACCTGCCAGCTTTTGCATGGGTGAGTGACCATAGGGCTGTACTTTGCAGTCACTGTAAAATCGATGCAGGCGTTCAACTACAGGGCGCGCCGCAAATGTGCCGCCGGCGTTTTCGAAAAAAGCCCACGACGAACCGGGGTTGTCGGCGTTGGCAGGTAAATCGAACGCTGGGAAAAGTGTCCTTACCCGATCTGTATCAAGAGCTTTCAATACGATTCCCCGCGTTGCTCAAGGTTAGTGTCGACAATTAATCTGATCGCAAAAATCGGCGTGGTCAGAGAGGGATGTTGTCGTGTTTTTTCCACGGGTTTTCAAGATTCTTGTTCCTCAGCATCGCCAAATCACGGCACAGGTGTTTGCGCGTGTCGGCAGGATTGATGACATCGTCGATAAACCCTCGCGCACCTGCTACAAACGGGTTGGCAAATTTTCTGCGATATTCCTCTGTACGTTCTTCTATGCGTTCTGCGTTGTCACGGTCTGCGCGAAAAATGATTTCGACAGCCCCTTTTGGACCCATAACGGCGATCTCGGCCGAAGGCCAGGCATAGTTGAGGTCTCCACGAAGGTGCTTGGATGACATCACATCGTATGCCCCCCCATAGGCTTTTCGAGTGATAACAGTAATTTTGGGGACAGTAGCTTCGGCGTAAGCGAACAGTAACTTGGCGCCGTGTTTGATGATGCCTCCGTATTCCTGGCTGGTACCTGGCAGAAATCCTGGCACATCAACAAAGGTGATTATCGGGATATTAAAGGCGTCGCAAAAGCGCACGAATCGCGCCGCCTTGCGACTGGAGGCGATATCGAGACAGCCTGCCAGGACCATCGGCTGATTGGCGACAAAACCAACGGTTTCACCTTGCATGCGGCCGAAACCGATCACAATGTTGGCAGCATAGCCAGCTTGCAGTTCAAAGAAGTCGCCTTCATCAACCACTTTGACAATCAGTTCCTTTATGTCATAGGGGAGGTTGGGGTTTTCAGGAACCAGTGTTGCCAGCGATGGCTCGCTGCGATCGATACGATCAAAGTGTTCCCTGACAGGTGCTTTCTCGCGATTACTGGCCGGCAAAAAATCCATAAACCGACGCAACTGCAGCAATGCATCGATATCATCTTCAAATGCACCATCGGCCACACTCGATTTGGTGGTGTGCGTCACGGCGCCACCGAGTTGCTCTTGTGTCACTTCTTCATGGGTGACGGTCTTGACGACTTCCGGGCCGGTGACGAACATGTAGGAGCTGTCTTTCACCATAAAAATAAAGTCAGTCATAGCAGGTGAATAAACCGCGCCACCTGCGCAGGGCCCCATAATCATCGATATTTGCGGAATCACGCCGGAGGCGAGCACGTTTTTCTGAAACACATCTGCATACCCTGCGAGTGAGTCAACACCTTCCTGGATACGCGCCCCACCCGAGTCATTCAAACCAATAAGGGGTGCTCCGGCCAGCATCGCCTTGTCCATCACTTTACAGATTTTTCGAGCATGAGCTGCCGACAGTGACCCACCCAGTACAGTGAAGTCCTGGCTGAAAGCGAAAACCAGTCGTCCATTGATTGTGCCATACCCAATCACCAC
>CALFCE010000177.1 GCA_937951215.1 uncultured Granulosicoccaceae bacterium | reverse complement strand
AGTCAAGCCAACAACTACCCGACCGGGCCGCCTGTTTTGCCATTAGTATTGTTTTGGAATTAGTATTGTTTTGGAATTGGATTTGCAAAATCAATCAGGCAGCATCTACAAATAAACCAGCCATAAGATGGCCATAGCTTTACAGGAAACAAGAAACAGCAATCCGCGTTTCCAAGCCCGTCAACTACGCAGCTGTTTCAAGCTTGCTATTGGCAGCCTTGCCGGTTCTCATAACCTCAATCTGACCAACGTTGGCCACTGCAGTGTGATCAACAGCCATTACACCTGCAAAGCCCGGGGCGATGGCAGTATCACTACCTGAAAGCTGATCTTCTACACGCCATGGCCACGCTTTGATACCCATACGAACCAGCTCAGGTGAAAATCCCAAATCAACAAGGGTTCGATCAGACTGTTGGCGTAAAACCGATAGCGTGCGCGCTCGACCCACTATTTCAAATCTTTCTATCATTCGGTTGAAAAAACTCATGTAAGTCTCCTGAAAATAACTGTTTTAATTGAGTTACTAATATGGAGACCGGAAGCAATTTGGACAAACGACTTATACTCTACATAAGGTTAAGCTGAGCTAATGCGAATTTTCACCATCCGGCATTAGTAGCTGACCGGCTTTGTCTCTGGCCAGCGATTCCCGGCGCTTACTAAAATCGTGCAAGGGCCTGGGCGCAGCGCCTGAGGCAAAATCAATCGCGGCCAGCAAGCGATCAAGCAACTGCAGGTTGTGATTTTGGCGTGTGATACTGCATATTTTGTTGTACAGCCAAACGGCATCCTGATTTTGTAATTCCACGGGTTCTTTAATACCAGCTTCACGCAAAAGTGATGCGACCTTGGCCCCGATATGAGGTATGTCTTCGAGTCGCAAAGCAATACTGATATGTTCGGCTTTCATCTGAGGGAAATCTCTTCAAACCTATCGAGGCAACTCATACTCGGATAAACAATGTTCCAGGACTTGCGCGATGTGCACAGATTTTTGACCAGCCAGATCGCTGAACTGCCCATGACAGCTAAAGCCACTTGTCACAATAGTAGATTGTTCACCTTTATTATCAGTTGCTCTCTGTTCAGTGGCAGGACGTAGATTGCGATCAAATACTTTGCGGCTCAATTCCTGTGTTCGTGCCTGCAAACCAAAGACTCCTGCCATCCCGCAACAACCGGGTTCAGGTTCATGCATGCTTTCAAAGCACTGCTCTATCAACTCACGATCTGCTGAGGAATCAAATAACGCTTTCTGATGGCAGTGCAGGTGCAGCAGTGCCGCGCCCAGCTTGCGCTTTGGCCGGGCACCCTGTTTCTTTAAACAATCGGCCAGTGTCATGGTACGGTCAGCCAAATCCCGAGCGCGAGTATCGCTACCTTTCAAAGCCAGCAATTCATCCCGAAATACTGACAGGCAAGCGGGCTCGAGTACAACTATGTCAGCTTCCGCAGGTACAACAGCATGGAAACTATCCAGAATTCTCTGTAGCTTTATGCCGGCCTCCTCCAGTAATCCATATTCGTACAAAGGCCTCCCACAACAAAAATGTTTATGTGCAATACCTACATGTAAACCTTGACGCACCAATACTTTTAATGCCGACTCCAGCACTTCGGGGCGGTAGTGACTATTGAAGCTGTCTGCCCAAAGTATAACTTTGTCAGCATCCTGCTGACCAAACCAGCTAAAGTGCTCACCCGAAAAATAAGGCAGCTCATCTTGTAAACGCAACAGTTGATGCTTAAAACTTCGCGTGGCGAGATTTGGCAATGATTTTCCTTTTTCTATGCCAAGCAAGGAACGGATCAGGGACCCCAGTAACGGTAGCGATGGAGCAATATTAATTAAGCGCGGAAATTTCGACATAAGCGGCAAATAGTCACCCAGTTTGCCAAACACGGAATGCGCCAGAGGTCGCTTGCTTGATTGATAATGACGGGCCATAAATTCCGATTTATAGGCGGCTATGTCAACCCGGGTTGGACAGGACGATTTACAGGCCTTACACGACAGACAGTGCACCAGCGAATCCTCGACATCACTATCCTGCCAACCTTGCTCAAGCACTCCACCACGCATCATTTCATGCAGTAGATGGGCGCGACCGCGAGTTGAATAACGCTCCTCACGACTCGCCTGATAGGTCGGACACATGCTCCCTGTATCTGCGCGGCACTTTCCCATACCGATACAGCGTTCAAGTGATCGGCCCAGGCCGCCTACATCATCAACAAATCGCATTGTCGTAGTGATTTGAGGTGTTGTGTAGTCGGGCCCTAAACGCAGGTTTTCATCCATGCGGTAGGGCTTCACCACCTTGCCGGGATTCATCAGATCATCGGGATCCCAGATAGCTTTAAAACGCTCGAAAGCGCCAACCAATTCATCTCCGAACATGATAGGCAGAAACTCGGCTTTGGCTTGACCATCTCCATGCTCACCAGACAGAGACCCACCAAAACGCACAACCGTTTCGGCTATCTCACGGCTGAACTCCCGCCATTTGGCGACGCCTTCCGTACTTCTGGTATCAAACGTCATACGTGCATGTATGCATCCATCACCAAAGTGTCCGTACATACTGGTGGTGTACCCGTAGCGCTCAACAAGCTGATAAAACTCGCGCAAGTAATCACCTAACTGCAGCGGGTCGACAGCAGTATCCTCCCAACCTACAACCGGATCAGGCTCGGCCGGGTCAAGGCTCATCGCAGTGGCCGACGCACCCTGTTCCCGAATGCTCCAGATTCTGCTCACCTCCTGGGCATCATCTATTACCTTGCAAGCTAGCACTTGTGGCGTGGAAGACATCGCATCAATGAACTTGGCTACCAGCTCCGCCAGGGCTTGTTCATCTTGCGCAGCAAGTTCCATCATGATCCAGGCTTTACCCCCAGGCAGCAAGGCCACCTCATCAAGCAGAAGGTTACGATCAATCAGTCCGCCTACAATCGCCCAATCCAGCCCCTCCATTGCAATGGGTTTAAACGGCAAGATAGCTGGCACGGTATCTCCGGCCTGAAAAATATCTTTAAACCCCAGAACCAGCAAACGCCGGCAGACAGGATTACTAATAAGGTTAACCCGTGCTCCCAGTATCGACACACAAGTGCCTTCAGTACCAACCAGTGCACGCGCTACATTAAAACCATTTTCCGGTAACAGCTGATCAAGGTTAAAACCACTGACACGGCGTTTGATTGTGGGAAATTTATCGCGAATCAAATCACCATACTCGTCAGCCAGAGCTTTTAAATCACGATAGATCTGTCCCTGCCTGTCATTGCGTTTAACAAGGTCAGCCAGCTGCTGGTCATTGGTCGGGCCTACCGTAAACTGCTCACCATCGATGGTCAGGATATCCAGTTCGATTACGTTTTCCACAGTCTTGCCAGCAAGCATGGAGTGGGGACCGCAAGAATTGTTGCCAATCATCCCGCCCAATGTGCAACGACTATGTGTGGCTGGATCAGGCCCGAAGGTAAGACCATATTTCTCGGCCTCTCCTTTTAGTTGGTCACAGACTACCCCCGGCTCTATATCAGCAGTGGTTTGACTGGCGTCAATAGATTTAACGCGATTTAGAAAACGCGAACAGTCAAGCACCACAGCCTTATTCACACATTGACCATTCTGAGAAGTGCCACCGCCTCGCATCAATACAGCACATCCCGCTTTGCGGGACTCGAGAACGGTATGACGAATATCCTCAATAGAAGCCGGGTAAACAACGCCGAGCGGAATCTGGCGATAGTTGGATGCATCACTGGTATACAGTGCACGCCCGGCATCCGTAAAATCGATAACCCCATCGATACCCTGCGCAATAGCACTGGCAAATGGAATCAAATCTCCACGGCTACCACAAGCTGTTTGCAAAGAACGGTTACGGCCCTGACCAGGTTCTACTGGAGGGGTCGGCGCCTGATTCATGGAAGCCATCTACCACCTGCAAATTCAAATTCTTTAAACATCAGTACTTTTGACATGTTTGATAATAGGGTTTGTATTCTCACCTGGTGTCAGTTTATTTCTACCTGGATAAATTCAACATCATCGCTGTATTGATCCAGCAATACCGTCATGCCGGGTGGCAATACCATCGCATCACCGGCATTCAGATTGATGGGTGAATTTTTAACGCTATCGTCCTGATTGTCGCCATCGGAATCACCAATATTATGTTGCACGCGGATGCTACCTTTGCTGACCAGCATAAAATGAATATCCGCCTCGCCCTGTAATTCGAACGATTTCTGTTCAACAGCTTTACTTGCAACAGCACGATCAAACCGCAAAACATTCACCGCTGCCAAACCGCCAGTGGCAACTGAAATTCCTGTATCCCTGAGCTGGAAATTTTCATGGCGGCAAGAACCCCATTCGGCTTCGGACAAGCAGTGGTGGCAAAACACCTGTCCATCAAAATCACGATCTGGACGATACTCATGAGTAGGAAGCTCCAGGTCGTGGTCGATCGTTGTCATGTGATGGGCCGGAACACCTATTTCCAGCACCTCAAGATTATCGGATGATTCCAGAACCCGATGCCTGATCTTTGGCGGCTGGGTAACACAATCACCTGCTCTGAGAATAAAGGGCGGCCCCTGATCTTCATAAACCAGACGCACCCAACCGGACAGGCAATAAATCAGCTGAAAGCCGATGGTATGGTAGTGCACCATATCAGGCACCGGGCCGCCTTCGGGTATACGGATATGTGAGGCAATGATACTGCCACCCAGGCGATCATCGATTAGGTCACGATACATCATGCCAGCCCGCCCTATGACCCAGGGTTCAGCATCTCGCAATTGCCGAATCCGGAAAGCGTGCCGGGTTCGAGGAATCACAGCCTGGGTCAGCTGCTCTTCGAGGATGATACGGGTACCACCTGGCGCCACTAGTTCACCTGCCTGCAAACCCTGTGCAGCGGCTCCCAAAGGCAAGGTTACACGTATGATTCCAGCCGCGGCTGCGCTTTGCCTGTCCAGACGCACTGTCAAACCGAACCCTGAAATTACGGCAACGGCGGGATCATCTGAAGGATGAATCGATTCCAGCCTGAAACCCAGGCGATCTGTGTAGAAGGCCAGATCAGCATGCAGGTCAGTGGACGGTAATTCGATTTCAGCGCTTATGATTTTCAAACTGTAAGACGACTTATGGATCGAGCTAACTGTTTTAACACAAAAACGTTAAAAAAAGCTGTCCCTGATTCCTGAAAGTCTGTATAAGCCTCCTGAAATTCGTAACAATAATCTCTGGCCCTGCAACGCCTTAGCAACTGCAGTTACCAGGTAGGTTCTTACCAGAGTCCAAGCCAATGATTACAGTTCTTAGAAATTCCTGGGCATTGATGCTTGGCAT
>CALFCE010000176.1 GCA_937951215.1 uncultured Granulosicoccaceae bacterium | reverse complement strand
CAAGCAATTAAAGAAGGTGCTCGAAACTCTGGGTTTTGATATACCACCCACCCTGCTGGGGGAGTGCGCGCATACCCTTTGCGATTTTTCCATCAGCAACGCTATCGTCCAACAGGGTGATCTCGACCCTGAATCCAAGCTTGACCCCAACTATATTAAATGGCTTTTAACCGCTTCGCTGCGGGAAATAGTCCAGGAAGAGGGTAATGGGTCGATTTCTGCCACTCGTGGAGTACCGCTGCTTTACCTATTACTTAGACACGCTCTGTTACTTGAGCTAGGCCAGGCCACCTATCGTTTTTTTAATATGGACATTCTGGAGCAGATAGAACCAGAGCTGCCCGGATATTCCAGCATTGGGGGTCAACCTGCACGTAAAACCGTTTTTGATGCCATTAAGCGACCAGTTGCAGGCACAACGACGAGCGCAGGACAGAAACTACTGAAAGAAGTACGACAAGGGAAGAGCGGTTTGCCCGCACGCTGGATTGATTTCTGGCAGTCACTACAATTACTCACGGCGATTCCACCAGTGCGGCTTGACCTTTTATCGCGCGAAACGCTGGACTGTTACAGCTCTCGACTGGATGCATGGTTTACCTCCTTTGCCACTTCACGCTTGCACCAACTGATGGAGAAACAGTCAGCTGGGCGCAGACTGGGTGCTTATGGGTTTGTGGAAAATCTGAAGCCGCGAAATCAATCAGAAAAACAGTCGGAAACAAGCAGTGGCTATATACATGCACCATCGCTTAATCAGGCAGCAACAGGGGCGATTTTATATAACGGACACCTTACCCATTCGAGCCCGTCTAACCCATCGACCACTGATAATCCGCTATCAATCCAGCTTGACTCCAATCAAACCTATAGCGCCGAAGTACTAGCCAATGGTCTGCGTCAAGGCTATTCGCTGGCAGAGCTTTTAGGATATGGTTTTGAACGATTTCTGCGAACAAAAAATGTCACCCGATACATTCAAGCTTTTAGATCTGCCTATCCGGGTAAGGCAAGGCTGCATGCAGCTCCGCAAAACGGTAATTTACCAGCTGACACTGACACCGATTCAGCAGTGGCGACCGTCGTTGATGGACTCGCATTACTCAGGGATTTTCAAACATCGAATTATCGGCGCATCCGCACCAAAGTGTCTTCCGCTGAACCTGCTAATCCATTACCCGCAACCGGTACCAACGCGCGCTCCATAACCGAGGCCCTACAGAACCTTGAGCGCAACCTCGATGCACTGAATGATGCTTTGATGGTTGAAAGTGTGCACCAGCTTTTACAAGGGAATACCGAGCGTTCCGGTGCAGCACTGGAGTCCATGTCTGCAACAGGCACCCCGCCACCTGAATTGATTGCGATGAAAACACCCAGAACAGGCATTTCCTTCAACTATAGGTTACTGGAAGCCTGGAAATCGGGTGCGACTTTTGAAGGGCGCAGCGAACTATCGTTTATCAGCCCTGATATTGAAAAATGGGTTGTGCATTGGCTCGGCAATCTGGATCAAATTGCTATAGGTGTTGAGGATTCCGCGAGTGATCAGGTTCACCTTGCATCTCTGGCAGATATGGAGATCAGTGGGCTTGATCTGTTGTACCTGTCAACCGGCGGTGATATAGACAAAAGCTGGCTAACCCGGCGAGCCAGGATCTGGGCCAGCAAGAAATTCAGAAATTTTATCGATGTGGAAAACGCTGCAATTCTATTTGACAGATTTGATACCTTGCCGTCTTCACACACTGCATTGTCAGAGTTGGAACCTACGATACAGGCCTTACGCAACCTGCTGGGCGCTGGTCGGTTGTTATCTGCAAAAGACCTTAGCCCGGAACCAGGCACAACACCAAGCCCAGCTTGGTCAAGCGTCACCGCCAAGCAAAGATTGGCGCACTCTGCAACTCGCTTATCAAGACATGTGCAGACCTTGCAGAGTTTGCTGGAGGAGCTAACAAGAGCATCGGTTAACGAGCACTCAACAATCGTCCGTAGTATCGAAAACGTGCTGGATAACTTCCATCGATTTTCCATACCCGAAGCGACCGTTCACACAGTGTTGCCACAAGCGTTGCCAATCGACAATGCTGTGGATAACAATCGCGCCCTGATCGAACCGATAATCGCGCAGGCTCAGCTGGTGCTGATCGTTGCGCAGAATCGCCTTAAACAATTTGGCAAATCTGCGATAACTAGTTTACCTGACACGATCAGCAGCACACAGTTAGCCAAAATCACGGAAGCTGCAAAATCGCTATTTGGCCTTGATGTACCCCTGGTTTTACCGATAAAACTATCGAACACCCAACAGACTGAACTTCCTCTACTATGGGATCGCACCAATAGCACGGCTCTGCAAGATAACGATCCGAATGCATCGGAGCTTTGGTTACACGATGTCTCACCGGTCAGGGAACGTGTTAGCGGCTACAACGAACTAAGGCGCAATCATGCAGTTGCTCATCGTAAACCCATGCCTTTACTCACCGTCTCCCACCTGCCCTTCGAAGCCGATGCACGCTGGTGCGCCCTGGAGCAGCAACACTCCCCCAATGACAGTAAAACATCCGTTGTTGCCGGCTTGATGAGCCCGATTGATGCTATCGATTCGTTTGAGCTGGTTGGCTGGATGATTGATGAATGGCAAGAGCTACTACCCAACAAGGCAGAAACGACAGGGATCAGCTTTCACTACGATAGCCCCTCTTCGCAAGCCCCCAATACGATCCTGTTGGCGATGCCGGGCGTTGCAAAAGGCAACTGGTCATTAGAGGAGCTAGTGGAAAATGTTGTCGAAACCACGCGTTTAATGAAAATTCGTTCGGTAGCAACCAACCAGCTTGACGGCTTGGGTCAATTGCTACCCGCGCTATCGCTACCTGAAAACATCCGTCACGAAACCATCTCCACCGATCTAAAACGGGCAAGACCCAAGGCCCTATGAGTTAGCCATGCCTTCAATTACTACATGGAATCGTATCAAGCCAAACAATAGCAGCGATCAGCTCGATCGCGGGCTTGAGGCACGGATTCACGATCCGGTCTGGCTACTCACGCGACAGTGGCAAATGGGCGAATTTAACGGTGAAGATGCGGGTTCCCCTATAGATGTTTCTGTCACCACTTCCACAACGCCTATCGATCAATATCGACCGCACAATGCCCGATCCAACCAGTGGCGGGACTACGATTCGGAGAAACTGCCACTCGAACAAACTGTAGAGCGAGAAGTTAATCCACTCACCTATCGAGAAAGGATCGACTCGGGACTGTATCTGCTCGCCCTGCTTCGTGACAATCCAGAGCTACACTCGATTGTCACTGCTCTTTACGCATTTCAGGCGCCAACTGGCGATGAAATGCAGGGTCTATCAAACAACGAACAGATGCTGGTGAGTCAATCGGCAGGAGTCGCCATCGATGGGCTGCGTGTTGCCAGCAGTGAAGCGTCTCCGCTAGGTGATCAAATAGCCAGTGCTGGCATTGACGATCCAGGCAATCAGGTAATTGATGTTATTGAGTTAGCCCTGGGAAAATGGCACCCATGGTTTCATCATCGTTTTCCTGGTTTTGATTCTGTTGCGGCGGAGGATTCAGCCTGGAACCCGCATCGAATGGAGTATCAGTTTTCCGTGCAATCCTCTCTGGCTAACATCGAACTGGAGGCTGAAGGTTACACTGGTGAACATCTCGATTGGTATGCGTTTAAAGGCAAACTGAAAACCAACAATGGTACTGACCGCTTGGAAAACGTCGAGGAAAGTGAACGTCCATCTGCTGAGCCCGACGATAAACAACGTGAAAAAACGTTCAAAAAACTGCATCTAATGCCGACCCCGCTCATGCTGCCCGGACAGCCTGCTACACGTTGGTGGCAATTTGAAGATCGCCAGGTTGGATTTGGTGACATCAACACCAGCTCGGCAGATCTGGCAACATTAATACTACTTGAATATGCTGTTGCCTACGGAGAGGACTGGTACCTTATTCCCATAGAAGTGCCGGTCGGCTCACTCTGCGAAACAACGAATCTGCAAGTCAGCAATACATTCAACGAAACGCATAGTATTTCGCCAGCGCGTCAACACAATAATAAATCCCCATGGACACTCTTCACACTAAGCGGTCTGGATGATGTTAGGGATAGCGAGTTTTTGTTCCTGCCGCCCTCATTGCCGACCTCCAGGCTCGAAGGAAAGCCTCTGGAACGCATCAGTTTCAGAAAAGACGAAATGGCAAATATGGCTTGGGCGATAGAGCAACGCATCGAACAAGCCACGGGCCACGCTATCGATAGGCAGGAACTTGTGAACCAACAAACAGGGGCACATACAGGAGAGCATGTCGATCCTGGGCATGAAGTTAAAAACCCGGTCGAGCTGGATTGGAAACTGGGCACTCCACCACATGCAGCCTGGTTTCCCTTAGTCATCAATGGGCAAGGGCCGGATCGCAAATTGATGCTAACCCGTATGCAAACCATCGACGGGCAATTGCAGCAGTTACCCAGCAGCAAGGTACTCACTGAGCTCAGCGAGCTGGACAGCCCGCATATACTGCCCGAAGAACTGGAACAAAGTGGTGGATCGTCTGTCACCCGGCATGCTCAATTTAGCCGCTGGAACAACGGCTCGCGACACACCTGGAAGGGCCGTAAAAAATTACGTGGCGGACGGGATACAGCCTCCGGCCTCAGCTTCGATAAAATAACACTGGATTTCGAAAACAAAAATAACTAGCGGGCTGATGAAAACAACCTGCTAGTTACTTGAACAGGTTCTTCAACTTGTCCTGCGCCTTGTTCTTGAGCTGGTCCACTTCTTTATTCACGCGTTCGTTTTGCTCGGCCAGCTCTGACTGCAACTTTTCTTCGGCTCGTGCGCGTTCTTCAGCAAGCTTGGCACGCGCTTCGGCTTCTTTCTCTCGCAGCTGGGCTTCGGCCTTGGCCTTGGCTTTCTCGGCTTTTGCCATGGCTTCGGCTTTGATTTTGTCTGCCTCTTGACGTGCCAGTGCTTCAGCTTTGTCGCGTGCCTGGTTTTTCAGATCATCTTTTATCGCATCGAGCATGGTGCCGGAGAAGTCACCGCTCAGCTCACCAAACTTGCCACGAATCGGGATACTGAGTGCAAGGCCTGCCAGATCTTCAAGATCTTTACCACCCTGCCCTTCAACTGTCGGCGCCACTTTGGTGTTCAGTCGATAATCAACATATTCTTGCACCAGATCAACACTGCCCTCACCGGTAATTCTCAGTGCCGGAGAGCGCACATCAAGGTCGTCAGAATTGAGTACGCCGTTTACCACGGTGGCACCAACGTGCATCGCCGAAAAGTCGGTTCTAACTGACTCGGTAGGAGCTTCCAGTGTTTGCCCTTTCAGTACCGCTTGCGCGCGGCGCAATTGATAGCCGACGTTGATGCCGTTGACAGCACCGTTACTGAAATCCGAGCTGAAGGTACCGTTAAGTGCGGCCTTCATTTTGTTCACGGTATTGCCGGCGGTAGTGAAATTGCTGCTAAAATCGGCTTGTCCGGTGACCGGTGCTTCGTCCTGCAACAGGTCTTTTAACAGCGGTTCAGCCTGCACACCACTCAAGGTGTATTGGAAATTAAACGCGGGCTCCGGATTACGCGCATCAACACCCATGGTTGAGTTGATATTGCCTTGATACAAAGCGGCTTTAATTCCATCAAGCTGCACCACACCACCTTTGGCTGTCAGGGGCACCAGGATGTCGTTGGTATTCAAGTTGGCCACTTTCAAACTGCCAACACTGAAGCTGCCATCAATATCGAGCTGGCGAAGCAGCTCCATCGGCAGTTCAATCACTTCATCGCCACTGGCTTGCCTGCTGGCAGCGGTAGAGGGTTGCTCCGTACTGGCAGCTGCGGTTTCAGTACCGGTAGGCGGAGCCGGCAGATAGCGATCAAGGTCTATCGCATCAACATCGAGCTTGAATCGAACCGGCGGCAGGTTGCCAGCCAGATCCGGTACTTGTAGTTCGCCGTTAAATGTCGTGTCATCAAGCTTTAGTTTCAGTGTTTGCAGGTCCACCGCCTTGGGGCTTGCGATCATGTCCATCGTCACACTGGCACTCTTTAATACGTTGACATCGGCGGTTTCCGGCAGCGCAATGCCCAGCTTGGTCATCACCGCCGATGGATCGAACGGTGCGCTATCGAGCTTGGCAGTCACCAAAGGTTCGGTATCCAGATTGGAAACACTGATGTTGCCGTTAAGTTTAATGCCGAGAGAATCCAGCACCAGCGAGTCAAGGACCACTGACTGCTGATTAAGATCTGCAACAATCCCGGTAGCAAGTGATGCTGCCAGCGCACCGCCCGGCAGTGCATCCCCTTTACTGTCGGTCGACAGATTCAGGTTGTCGATAACATAGCGCTGGTTTTCAAGGTCCAGGGTAATATCGCCCGAGCCTGCAATGGCCGATTGAATACCGCTACTGGCCAGTGAGAAATTGGTTTCAACATTGAACGGGTTCGATAGTTCAATACGCCCGGTTTTCAGATTGAAATCTGACAGCTTCGCATTGGTGCCTGCCTGCGCATCAGTCCAGTTCACATTGGCCTCAGTGACCTCCACGCCACCGACTGCCAGGGCAGCAATACTGGCCGGGTCCCCTTCAACCTCTGCCGTTGTGTTGTCTTCGGTTTCGGTTTCTACGGTGGAGCTGCGCTTGGCAAGATCATCCCAGTTGGTAGTGCCGTCGGCAGCACGTTGTAAATCCAGCTCAAGCCCGTGTAATTGCACGGTTTTTACATTGACGGTGCGGCGTAGTAACGGCATCACTTCTACCTTGACGTCAGCACCATCTATTTTGGCAAAAGGTTGGTCACCAAAACCTTCGGCGTTAGCTAATTGCAGCTCGCCAAGAGTGATGCCCAGCCAGGGGAAATAACTGACGCCGAGATCGCCATCGATGCTGAGTTCGCGCCCGGTCTGCTTGCGTGCGACATTCTCAATGCGATCCTTGTAGTCGTTCAAATCCACCAGGTTGATGGCCAGAACCACCGCCCCGACAAGGAACAAAACAATCAGCAAACAGGCAAGAAACAGGCGTTTGATTATTTTCATTAACTACTCTTTATTAATGACCGGTATTCGAATTTGAGGGTTTAACCGGAATTTCGTTGGGATCGAATTTCGGGAAAACACTGCCAATACGGGATATATGCATACTAAACAATTGATTTTCAAGGTAATACAGCTTTATTACCCGTTGTACAAACTGTGTAATCAATGCTTTGACGGATCGTAAAAACGATGCGAAAACCGTACCTTTAGAGTCATTCGAATGCGCCAGATGGCCTTTTTTTGCCAATCGGGCTGCAAACTAAGTAGTAGTCGGTTTTTTAATGCGTTATTGCTGCGTTACAGTTTATAGTTAGACTATCAAGCAAAGGTCTGCAGCCAGCTGTAATGTGTTGTAATCAACAAGGCACAATCAGCTGACCACCATCCGGGCAGTTGACTACCTTCCGGACAGCTGATCACCATCCGGGCAGCTGACCACCAACCGGGATTCGGGCAGGGTTTAAGGGGTATAGCATCGTGTGGATTGCACTCATTATCTTGACGCTGGTGTTGACGATCATCAGTGCCAGGATTTGCCAAGGTATCGCCAGGAAACAAAAGGGCGATCTGGTGTTCTGGGGTGTGTTGGGTTTTCTGATCGGCCCGGCGGCCATTCCCATCACCTGGCTACTGGCCGGCCGCGAGCTTCGCGGCAGTCATCAACCCTGAGATCATTTCTCTGGAGAATATTCCGCTATTTGCCAGACATTACTCGGCGACATAATGACCTGATTTACCACCCATCTTTTCCAGTAACCTGACGTTATTGATTGTCATACCGCGATCAACGGCCTTGCACATATCGTAAATCGTCAACAAACTCACCTGCAGTGCAGTCAATGCTTCCATCTCGACACCGGTTTGAGAGCGGGTTTCGGTGCGTGCCACACAAATGATTCGGTTGCCGGGCTCATCGACGGTAAAGGCAATCTCGGCATGAGTCAGGCCGATCGGGTGACACAGTGGAATCAGATCGCTGGTTTTCTTTGACGCCATGATTCCGGCCACGCGGGCGATACCCAGCACATCTCCTTTCTTGTGATGTCCCTGCACAATCATCTGCAGTGTCTCTGGCAGCATGGTGATATCGCCGCCAGCAGTCGCCACACGATGAGTGACAGGCTTCTCTCCCACATCAACCATGTGAGCTTCGCCATCTTTATTGAAATGGGTTAATTCACTCATATCTTTCACTCGAATATGCAATCTGTTTCAGCCCTCCAGTTTGCCATACAAATCCACGTTGCCAACACAAATCGACGATTTCCTGTTAACTTATACACATTGGGGTTGCAGTCAGAATGGCTGTCTACAGCCCTTTGGTGACAACAAAAGGTACGATCAGCACACTCATGACTATAAAGGCCAAATTTTTCGCCACGTTGCGCGAGTCACTGAACATTGAACAAGTCGACGTAAATAGCGACGAGGTTGCCAATGTCACCGACGTATGGCGGGTGGCCACCGCAGGTGAGCCCATGCCTGACCATGTGCTGTGTTCGGTGAATCTTGAACACATGCCTGCTGATACCGTGGTCAAAGATGGCGATGAGATCGCTTTTTTTCCACCCGTCACCGGCGGCTGAACACCACGGCAACGAGTAACCCGCTTTGAGCGTACACATCTTCCCCGATCCATTTGTTCCGGCAGACATTCTCAGTGCTCATGAGTCATCGCTGACCGCCGGCAGTTTTGGTGCAACTGCAAGTTTTGTCGGTACCATGCGTGACTTTAACGAAGGTGATGATGTGACCAGCATGACGCTGGAGCACTACCCGGAGATGACCGCCAAACAACTGCAGCAAATCATCGAACGGTCAATTCAGGATTTCGATATTCAGGATGCCTTGATCGCCCATCGCGTCGGGCAGATAAACCCGGGTGAACCCATTGTGTTGACAGCCGTGTGGTCGGCTCATCGTGCAGCGGCGTTTGATGCCTGCCGGTTTTTGATGGAAGCTTTAAAATCCGAAGCGCCGTTCTGGAAGAAAGAAACCTTGTCAGATAACTCGCAGCGCTGGGTCGAGAAAAACACGCCTGGTTATTCGGACTAAGCAATGACACAGACCAACCAGTGACAACATCCGCAGACTTTATCATTATCGGTTCCGGTTCGTCCGGCTCAGCACTGGCCTATCGCCTATCCGAAGGTGGCAAGCACAGCGTGCTGGTACTTGAATATGGCGGCAGCGATATCGGGCCGCTTATCCAGATGCCAGCGGCATTGTCATACCCGATGAATATGCCGCTTTATGACTGGGGTTTTGAATCCGAACCCGAACCCCATCTCGGTGGCCGCCGCCTCGCCTGCCCCCGCGGCAAGGTGATCGGTGGCTCCTCCTCCATTAATGGCATGGTCTACGTGCGCGGCAATGCCGGTGACTATCAGCACTGGGAAGAATCCGGTGCACAGGGTTGGGGCTATGCTGATGTGCTGCCCTATTTCCAGCGAATGGAGCACTCGCATGGTGGACAGCAAGATTGGCGAGGCTCGGACGGGCCGCTGCATGTGACTCGCGGACCGCGTGAGAACCCGTTATACAAAGCGTTTGTCAACGCTGGCGAGCAAGCAGGTTACCAGGTAACGGCCGACTACAACGGCGAGCAACAGGAAGGTTTTGGCCCGATGGAGCAAACCGTCTGGAAAGGTCGGCGCTGGTCGGCAGCCAATGCTTATCTGAAACCGGCTTTGAAAAAACCATCGGTCAATATGATCAAGTGTTTTGCCAGACGCGTTATTATCGAGAATGGTGTGGCGACTGGCGTCGAGATCGAAACCGGCGGCAAGGTCTCGGTGGTCAAGGCAAACCGTGAGGTTATTCTGTCGGCATCATCAATCAATTCTCCCAAAATCCTGATGCTTTCCGGTGTTGGCTCGGCCGCGCATTTACGTGAGCACGGCATCACGGTCGTGGCTGACCGCCCCGGGGTTGGACAGAATTTGCAGGACCATCTTGAAATCTATGTGCAGCAGCAGTGCCTGCAGCCGATCACTCTGTACTCAAAGCTTAACCTGTTCTCCAAGGCCAGGATTGGCTTGCAATGGTTACTGTTTAAATCAGGTGAGGGTGCCACCAACCATTTTGAATCAGCCGCATTTATTCGCTCGCGCGCCGGTGTCCCCTACCCCGACATCCAGTATCACTTTATACCAGTTGCCATTCGTTATGATGGCAAGTCCCCGGTTTCGGCACACGGGTTTCAAGCTCATGTGGGCCCGATGCGCTCTGACTCACGAGGCTCAGTTACCTTAAGATCCGGCGACCCCAAAGACAAACCGCGGATCCTGTTTAATTACATGTCTACCGATAAGGACTGGGAAGATTTCAGAACCTGTATTCGACTCACCGATGAGTTATTTGCCCAGGAAGCCATGAAACCGTTTGCCGGGTCACGCATTGCACCACCACCCGAGGTGCAAAGTGACGAGCAGCTGAATGAGTTTATCCGTGGTGCTGTTGAAAGCGCATACCACCCCTGCGGTACTTGTAAGATGGGTGCCACCGGGGATCCTATGGCGGTGGTGGACCCGGAGCTTAAAGTCATCGGTGTTGACCGCCTACGCGTGATAGACAGTTCCATTTTTCCTCGCATCCCCAATGGCAACCTCAATGCCCCATCCATCATGACCGGGGAAAAGGGCAGCGACCTGGTCTTGGGCAAACAACCACTGCCCGCATCCAACCAGATACCTTGGGAACACCCTGACTGGCAACACAGCCAGCGCTAATCTCCACCCCTGCCTGCAAGCCGCCCCCTGACTGGCAACACCCCCCGTCTGGAAGCAATCCCAGGCCGGCAAACGCTGCAAAACCAGCATCAGCTCACAATTCCAGCGGACACGATCCACGGCTTCAGCGATGCGCTGAAAGATAGAGTCTCGGCAGGCGATAAAAACAATACCACCGCAGGCATATTTGTCGGAAGAGCCCTCTGCTGGGCAGATCAATCGTCATTTTGCCAGATATATAAAACCGCAGGATTTGTAGTGTTTGCATTAGCAGCCCCATGGCTGTTCGGAAGACAGGGATGACAATGACCTCCAAGATTTTCAGTATAGCCAGCTTTGTATTGATGGTTTGGCTCGCCTATTCAGGCCACACAACCGCCACCAGGATTCAGGCAATAGAACAAAAGCTGGCGCAGCAAGAAGCGCTCAATGAAGAAGTAAACGCTCAACGCACGGCGGAGCTGACTAAAGCCATCACCAGCAACACCGAGAGTTCACTTAAAAAATACACTAGCCAGACCACCTCAAAGATTAACGAGTCACTGGATGGTATTGCGTCCAAAGTGACCAACGATCTCGATCAGAAACAGCAAGAAAACAAAAAGCAGCTGATGGCAAAGCTAGATCAGATTGCCAGCAAACCGGCTGCGGCGCTCCCACAAAAAAAGAACGAGGCGGTACAAAGTAACAAGCCAGCAGCAGAGCAAACTGGCGGGCCGCAAAAAGATCTCAGCAAAGCTTTGAAATTGGCATTGGAAGCTGAAAGCGAGAAAACCGAAAACGCAGCACAAGCTGCCGAAAAATTACTCTCAATCAAAGGCTCGATCTGGAAAAGCGGCGACGCTATCCCGCAAGCCAAAGAAGAACTACGCAAGTTGATGGGCCCGATTGACTATATCGCCTCACAATGGAAGGCCGGAGAAAACAGTCGCACGGTGGATTCTGTCACCAAGGTATTGCAAGACACATTGCAAAAATTGCAAGCGAACAAATAAACCCACGTTCCTGCGAAAAACAAACAGCACAAGACGAGCACGCAATGGACTACAGCAATCAAGCACCGCATAATACTCACCGCACCCCGAGCTATGGCTCAACTCAAGGGAGTCATCATGGCTCATCCCGTGGCCGCATTCGAAGAAATCTCGTTGCAGCCATAGGAGGCACAACGTTGGGGCTTATGGTTATTGCAGGCCTGACCAAGCCATTCAATATACAATTCAACATGCCCTACAGTATGGACGGTATCGAGCCTGCAATGGCAGCGGCCTCCAGTAACCACGACACCGAAACACTTGCTGACAAAGACGGCATTAAAGATATCAAATCACTCACCAGCAATTCGAAAGATGTCTGCAGTGCTGACAATCCTGACCAGATGAATTGCCTGATGGTTAGCCGCAAGAACAGTTGCAGCATAGGTTCCGGAGAACTCTGCGATGCAGATCTGGAAGCTGCCCGTATTGCCTGGAAGTATTTTGAAAACAACTACAACCCGGAAACCGGGCTGGTCAATGCGGTAAACAACTACCCATCTACCACCATGTGGGATACCGGCTCTGCGCTGGCAGCCTATGTCGCTGCACTTGATTTTGGCTTTATCGATCAAAAGGAATTTGATGATGCGATGATGGCCTTGTTTGAAACACTGAGCACTATCGAACTGTTCGATGATGCCGCGCCTAACAAGGTGTATCACACCAAAACCAAACAGATGGTGGACTACGCCAACAAACCCGCCGAGAAAGGTATAGGCGTCTCAGTACTTGATCTGGCACGACTCGTCTCCTGGATGAATACACTGCAGTGTATGCAACCAAAATATGGCAATAGTGCAAAATCCGTACTGTCACGCTGGGATTACAGTCGCCTGATCAAGAACGAAGAAATGTACGGCATGGCGCGCGACAAGAAAGATGACACCATTGTCCGCTCCCTGCAGGAAGGCCGATTGGGCTACGAGCAATATGCCGGCAAAATATTTGAGAGAGTCGGCTTCAGTGTCAAGACAGCTGCCAGTTATGAAAACAAGTATCGCGCTGATACTGACATTCTGGGTGTCAGCATCGCCTATGACAATCGTGACCCGAAAGAGTTTTACGCCAACAACTATGTGGTTACCGAGTCCTATGCGATGGATGCGATGGAGCTCGGCATAGACGATGAAAACCGGGATCTGCTACGAAGAATCTTTGAAGTACAGAAAAAGCGCTGGCAGGAAACCGGTATCGTTACCGCTATTTCGGAAGACAACATTGATCGAAAGCCTTACTTTTTATACAACACTATTTTCAATGCAGGAAAAGAGTTTGACACTACCAACAGCTCGGGTACCGACTACAGTCACCTGAAAGCCATTTCCACCAAAGCGGCTATTTCAATGGCGATACTGTTCCCTGAAGATGAATACAGCCAGGTACTGATGTCCACCATCAGCAGTGCCTACGATCCCGAAGGCGGATGGTACTCCGGTATCTATGAATCAGGGCTGGGTTATAACGATATTGCCACCGCCAACACCAATGGTGTGATTATGACCGGCATGCTGTATAAAAAATATGGCGCCCTGTTTGATCACTGCGAAAAGTGCGCGGGGATAGTCGATATTGATTCAGAACTGATCGATCGTTCAGAAAAGCTGGTTGAATGCACAGACTGCGACGAGTAGGTATCTGCACGGCTTATCCAGGGAAGGGAGTCGCAATGAATACAGGCACACTAGAGCAAAGCGCAAGCCAGAGAGAAAACCAGGAGCCTACTCAGCCCCGGGTGGCCCCGGCAATATCAAGCAAACAGTTTCTGGCAATCGTTGCCTTGTTCCCGGCTCTGGCCGCAACAGCGTTGGCCATATTGATTCATCTCAGCATCCCGTTTAACTACGACCGCCCTGCTGCCGCAACAACCGATTTTGCATCGATCACCATGCCGGCCGATGGCGACACGGTCAGCAATGAATTGACCATGCGCGGTTCAATTTTCAGCACTGAAGCTGATATCTGGTTGTACCTGGCTGAGGAAAGCGAGGGCCGTTACTACCCCAAAACCATGATAGACAATACCGCCGGACCATGGCAGACCACGCTCTATAGCGGCGCGCCGGCTGGTAACGAATTCAGAGTCGTTTTGCTGGGTTTGTCTGCAGAACAACGGCTGATAGTTGACAACTGGTTTCAGCATGGCAGCAATACCGGAGAATATCCCGGTATTGATTCGTTCGAACTTGATGTCGAGCTCGCTGGGGTCAAGCTGGTAGCCGCGCCATGAATATATCCAAGAATGAAACAGGGTCAGTCGATTCTGTAAGGATGCACTGGCTGGATGGTGCCCGACTCGCTGCAGCCTTTTGTATAATCGGTATTCACGCATCCTCGGATTCGGTTGGCCAGGCCTTCGCCGATGCGCTGCCCGGTGAACGCGTGTTCCCGGTCATGCTACGTACAGTCTCGGAAATCGCCAGCACTGAATTCTTTATTCTGGTGTCCTTGTTTTTATTGTCAGTGAGGATGTCACGCAAGGAACTAAGCTACATTGCCAATATCAAGCAACAGGCACGCAGACTCTTGCTGCCATTTGTTATCTGGACGATTTTTTATGCTTTTTTCAGATTGTACAAAGCCTATTATTTCGACTACTACGATGCGCAATGGGCGGAAATAGTCCAGCCGGTTAACTGGATTTACTATCTGACGCTCGGTTACTCCAACTACCATATGCACTTTCTGCCGACGCTGTTTGTGCTGATCCTGTTTTACCCAATTTATCGACTCGCGATAAAAGCGCCGATCGTCGGCTTGATCATTGTGCCGATGATTTATCTCAATATGCTGTCGGGCCAGTTTATCTGGCGCCATCTGGACGACTTGATGATTATCGAATCGTGGATGCGAGTGGCGAAGTTGCTCACCTATACAGGCTACGGGTTTGCAGCTTATGCATTGCTCGGGTTGTGGCAACTTAAGATTGATCGAAAAACATCGATAAGCCTGTTCGGATTTGCCCTATTGGTTCTGACTCTGGGTTTTGGCATACGCATGATGCACGCAACCGAGATTATACAAACCGGTAGTTTTGGTGTGCGTGGCGGCATCATTTATATGAACCACTTTCTGTACCCGTGTTTTATGGTACTGGCATTTCTAGCCAGCCAACACTTCAGATGGCCAGAGAAATTGGCAGAATGGTCAAAATATTCGTTCGGACTTTACCTGATGCATCCAGCCTTTCTGTACATGTGCGAGGTTGCTGTCAAAGACTATGAATTAACGCCGACTCAATTCGTCAGCATTAAATTTGCTTTTGCGCTGGTCATGTCTTTATGTATGTCGGTACTGTTCAGTCGCAGCCGCTATCTGGCATGGACTATCGGGCTTGGCAAAATCCCGTTTATTGAGGACCGCCCGAAACCGCATGATTGGGACAAGACGAAAGCTTCCAGCCAAGCTATAACACAAGGGCAATAACCCGGTGTCAGGGCGCAGCATCAGTATAACCGGATAGAACTAAACTAGCGGATCTCAATGTACTCTGTGTCCTGTCCACGTTGCACCAACAGAAGCATTGTGTCTTTTTTATCCTTTGCCAATTGACGCAGTTCTGCCACTGTTTCAACTCCTACGCGGTCAACTGACAAAATTATATCGCCGCGACGCAATCCCCGACGCGCAAACGCACTCCCCTGATCAACAGAATCAATTGCCACATACTTGCGCCCGGAGCGGGTTTGCTGGTTTTGCAGTAACACCCCCTGCAACAGTGGCGCACCGCTGTTGAGATTGGCCACCGTCGCTTTGACATTGAACTCGCGCTGGTCACGCACAATCAACAGATCGATGATTTGTCCAAGCCGAACCAACCCCAATCGGTTTATCACATTGGCTACGGTTTTAACCCGCTGGCCGTCAATTGCGGTAATGATATCCCCTGCCTGCAATCCGGCCTGCTCGGCAGGTGATCCCGCTTCAACCTCTGCTATCACCACACCGGATTTGCGTGGGAAATTGTATTCCCTGGCAAGCTCCGGGGTCAGCGCCAAGGCCGAAATACCCAGCTGCCCCCGCCGCACTTCACCAAACTCCAGCAGCTGATTGATAATATCCTGCGCCATGTTTGACGGTATCGCAAAGCCGATCCCGACATTGCCACCATTGGGGCCAACGATGGCGGTGTTGATACCGATTAATTCACCACGCAGGTTGACCAAGGCGCCACCGGAGTTACCGGGGTTAATCGAAGCATCGGTTTGAATAAAGTCTTCAAAGTCTTCGATGCCCAGACCACTCCTGCGCAACGCACTGACGATACCGGATGTGACTGTCTGACCCAGCCCAAAGGGATTACCGATAGCAACGACAAAATCTCCAACACGCAAAGCATCCGAATTGGCCCATTGGGTTTCAGACAGATTATCAGCATCGATGCGCATGAGCGCGATATCAGCTTTGGGGTCGGTACCCAGAACCTCGGCAACTACTTCTCTGCCGTCCTGCAGATTGACGATCACTTCCGCCGCATTCTCAATAACATGATTATTGGTTACCACCAACCCTTGCCGGCTATCCACAATAACCCCTGAACCCAGACTTTGTGGCTCTGCCGGGGCGCGCTGCGGAGGTTCCTTGCCGTAGAAGAAGCGGTAAAACTGTTCGAGGGAGGCATCCCGCTCCGTCATCGCAGAGCGGGTTGAAATATTGACCACTGCTGGAGTGACTTTTTGCAGCA
Source organism: uncultured Granulosicoccaceae bacterium (assembly GCA_937951215.1). Taxonomy (GTDB): domain Bacteria; phylum Pseudomonadota; class Gammaproteobacteria; order Granulosicoccales; family Granulosicoccaceae; genus CALFCE01. Next base: position 11,182 of record CALFCE010000176.1, on the reverse strand, counting down.
TAGGTGCAAGGCTGGGCAACGGTTGTCCGTCAACAGCATCAGGAAAGCCTGCGATGGCCTTTCCCACCAGTAAAAAGCACAGAACGATAACGCTAAAAAAGGTCAGTCTCATATCGACCCTCCTCAAATTTCAATTCCGCTAACAATACACGGTAAGAACTCGATAGCAAGTCGGTAGCAACACCTGTGCGGACAAGGAGATAAACTAGGAAACGCGCTTGAGCGGTTCAGTCGTCTCGAAGGGATGTGTGTGCGCCAGGGATTCTGCAAAACTGTGTCGCTCACTTTCGGTCATGCGCAGCCCTTTACGGGAACGCCTCCAGATCACATCGTCCGGGGTGCGCGCATATTCATGCTCGACCAGATAGTCCACCTCTGCTTGATACAACAAGCCACCAAAACTCTGCCCGAGATCATCAACAGACGATCTGCCTTGCAACAGCACCTTGATCCGCGTGCCGTAATTTCTGGCGTAGTCGTAAAGCAGGTTCTCCGGCACCCAACTGAAGTCGCGCCGACATTGGGCCAGAAAACCATCGAAATCGGCATCGGCTATATCCCCGCCGGGCAGTGGCTCTTCTGCGGTCCAGGTAGATTCAGAACAACCCAGAGAAGTTGCCAGCATATCCATCACCTCTTCGGACAGCTTTCTGTAGGTAGTGATTTTGCCACCGTAGATAGACAGCATCGGCGCACCATCATCATCGAGGTGCAATTTGTAATCACGGGTTATTTTGGAAGCATTGCTGGCAGAATCGTCATAGAGTGGCCGTACCCCACTGTAAGACCAGACAACCGAATCAGCTGGCACCGCCGTTTCGAAATATTCGCTGGCGGCATTACAGATATAGTCAATTTCCTCCGGTAGAATTTCAACCGGTCCCGGTTCTCCGGATAGCTCCATATCGGTGGTACCGAGCAGCGTGTAGTCCTGCTCGTAAGGCACGGCAAAGATGATGCGATTATCGGCATTCTGGAAGATATAGGTGTAGTCATGTTCGAACAACCGTGGCACGACAATATGACTACCCTTAACCAGCCTGACGCCATGCTCACCGTCATTGGACTCATCCAGATTTAACGTGCGCTCAACCCAGGGCCCTGAAGCATTGACAACAGCACGGGCAGAGACTGTTGATGATTCACCGGTATGGCGGTCAAACAGGTTAACGTTCCAGAGTTGCTGCTCACGTTGCAAATCAACACACTGGGTACGGGTTTTTATCGTTGCACCTCGCAACTCTGCATCCAGCACATTCAGCACGACCAGGCGTGAATCCTGCACCCAACAATCTGAATACTCAAATCCGGAGGTAAATTCCGGCTTTAACGGAGCACCGGATACATGCGTGGTCAAATCAACACCGTGTGAGGCAGGCAATAGTTTACGCCCACCGATATGATCGTATAAAAACAGGCCGAGACGAATCAGCCAACGTGGCCGCAGCTCTTTGTGATGTGGCAGGATAAAACGCAGGGGCCAGATAATATGAGGGGCCGCTCTTAATAAAACCTCACGCTCTTGAAGCGCATGGCGCACAAGCTTGAAATCGTAGTATTCGAGATATCGCAGACCACCGTGAATTAACTTGGTGCTGGCAGATGATGTGTGTTGTGCCAGATCATCTTTTTCACATAGCAGGACCGACAGCCCCCGGCCAGCCGCATCTCGCGCAACGCCTGCGCCATTAACACCACCGCCGATGATCACCAGATCATAGTCGGGTTCGACTTGTTCGGTATTTTCCTTCAAGGGATTGATCTACACCTCAGTTGCATTCAGATAGAGAGGTTGTTCACCACAAAATTCAATTTTACAAAATTCAATTTCACATTTCGTGCCGGTACCACACCGCTAGACGTAGCGAAAAACCAGCACAGCATAAACGATCGACACCGCCACTGCGCCCCACAATGGCTGACCGATCAAGCCGAGCCACGCAAGATGAATAAAGGCACTGCCCAGCAGTGAAATAAACAACCTGTCGCCACGAGTTGTATGCAGACGTAAGACGCCATAGCGTGGCCCTCCACCGGGACTCGCCTTCTCCCAAATCGACATCACAACCAGACAGCAGAGAATAAAGATGAAAAATGCTGCCGTGGGCCATGTCCACGCCATCCATGAGAGATTCAATTTAGCCTCCAGACCCCGAGGCAGAAACCAGGGCAAAGACTGGGGCGAATACTAGGACAAATACCGCGGTAAAGACAACCACACACCATTTCAATTCGATCACTCATATAGTATTACCTTATTGGGCGCCGCTCCGTACCCGACGCCTGAAAACGCTGGTCGTTACACGCACCCCTAAAATCGACCCTACACACGCCCCAGCGCAAATCCCTTGGCGATATAGTTACGCACAAACCAGATCACGATAGCGCCGGGTATCAAGGTCAGAGCACCGGCAGCAGCCAGTAGTCCAAGCTCATAGCCCGACGAGCTGGCGGTTTTGGTCATGGTTGCCGCAATGGGTTTCGCCGCCACCGAGGTTAACGATTTAGCCAGCAACAACTCAACCCAGGAGAACATAAAACAGAAAAACGCGGTGACACCGATCCCCGCGGTGATGGTCGGTATAAAAATCCGGGTAAAGAATCGCGGGAACGAATAACCATCGATATAGGCCGTTTCATCCAGCTCCTTGGGAACACCAGACATAAACCCTTCCAGAATCCAGACCGCCAAAGGTACATTAAAAAGACAATGCGCCAACGCGACTGCCCACATTGTGTCGAACAGGCCGACTGCCGAGTAAAGCTGAATAAAAGGCAGAGCGAATACAGCTGGCGGTGCCATGCGATTGGTCAGCAACCAGAAAAACAAATGCTTGTCACCGAGAAAGCGGTAACGTGAGAATGCATAGGCCGCAGGCAAGGCGACGGTCACCGCAATAATGGTATTGACCACGACATAACTGATGGAATTCAGGTACCCGTTGTACCAGGTCGGATCAGTGAATATGGTCTTGTAATTCTCCAGCGTAAAAGTCTGCGGCCACAACGAGAAGGTTCCCAATATTTCATTGGTGTTTTTGAAAGACATGTTCAGCAACCAGTAAATCGGCAGCATCAGGAACACAATGTAGAGGGTTGGCACCAGCCATTTTAATCTGCTCATCGACTAGTTCTCGTTGCGCATGGTGAACGTGTAGAACAACCACGACACCAGCAAAATGATCAGAAAGTAAATTATCGACATTGCCGCCGCTGGCCCCAGATCAAACTGACCCAGCGCCATCTTGACCAGATCAATCGACAGGAACGTGGTTGTATTACCGGGCCCGCCACCGGTCAATACAAACGGCTCGGTATAAATCATAAAGCTATCCATAAAACGCAGCAGGATGGCGATGGTTAACACACGCTTCATTTTCGGTAGCTGGATATATCGAAACACCGACCAGGCACTGGCACCGTCGATACGCGCCGCCTGAAAGTAATCTTCCGGGATAGCAGTCAGTCCGGCATAGGCCAGCAGCACCACCAACGAGGTCCAGTGCCACACATCCATTGCAACAACGGTTGCCCAGGCAGAAAACGGCTGGCGAGTGTAGTTATAGTCAAAGCCCATCGCGTTCAGGGTTTTACCCAGCAAGCCAATATCAGGCAAGGCAAAGATATTCCACATGGCACCGACAACATTCCAGGGGATCAGCAGTGGCAGCGACATCAGTACCAGGCATATAGAGACACCAATTCCCTTACGCGGCATGGCTAGCGCAATGGCAACACCGAGCGGAATTTCAATCAGTAATACAATGCCGGTAAACAGAAACTGCCGTCCCAGCGCTTCATGAAAACGCTCGGAATGCAAAACCTGCCCGAACCATTTCAATCCTTCATAGAAAAAGACGTTGTCGCCAAAGGTTTCCTGCACCGAATAGTTAACCACAGTCATCAGTGGTATCACCGCATTGAAGGCCACCAGAATGACCACCGGCATGACCAACCACCAGGCTTTGTTATTTTGCGCTTTCTGACTCATGACGCACTTCCGGCACTGGTTTGACTTTGACTGATCTGGCTGCGGGTCGCGGCGCCGGTGCGACTGGATATGGGTGTGACCTTGTCACCCACTCGCCATCCATCCACATAGGTTGTTGTACGGTAGGGCTCGAATTGCAAATAGCCCTTGTCCGCCGGTATTGACTCACCCTCAGGCACCACTACGCGAATGAGGTCGTTGTCATGACGGGTGTCGACAATACGGACACGGCCAGTGTTACTGACTTTGACAATATCAACCGGTATACCCTGATCCGCGAAGTGTACAAACTCGGGCCGGATTCCCAGCTCAAAACTGTCCGCTCCATTTAGTTGATCGGCCCGTAGATGAGCATCAACGGTATAACCGCAATAACCGATTCGCTCATCAACAACGCTGCCCGGCAGCACATTCATACCGGGGGATCCGATAAAGTGCCCAACAAACGTGTGCTCCGGGCTTTCAAATAGCTCGACAGGGGTGCCACTTTGCACAACCATGCCATCGTGCATGACCACGACCTTGTCGGCAAAGGTCAACGCTTCGGTCTGATCGTGTGTCACATAAATCATGGTCGCACCAAATTGTTGATGCAATTCCTTGAGTTTGGAACGAAGCTGCCACTTCAGGTGTGGGTCAATCACCGTCAACGGCTCATCAAACAGGATTGCGTTAACATCTGAGCGCACCAAACCTCGGCCCAACGATATTTTCTGTTTTCCATCGGCGGTCAAACCCTGCGCTCGTGTATCGAGTGACTCACTCAAATCCAGCATTTGCGCGATCTCGACAACCCGCTTGTCAATTTCAGGTTTAGCCACACCACGGTTTCGCAATGGAAATGCCAGGTTCTCCCGCACAGTCATGGTGTCGTAGACCACCGGGAACTGAAACACCTGCGCAATGTTTCGCTCCTCGGCGCGAATCTGGGTAACATCTTTGTTATCAAACTGGATCGAACCTTCACTGGGTGTCAGCAATCCCGAGATCAGATTAAGCATGGTGGTCTTGCCACAACCGGACGACCCCAGCAGCGCATAGGCACCGCCGTCCTCCCAGGTCAGATCCACTTTTTTAAGCGCCCAATCTTCATCCCCACGCGGATTATCAAGGTAGCTGTGGCGCAGATTATTCAGTTTTATCGTGGCCATGGTGTTTGTCCTGTCCGCTGTCGGTTATTGAGGCCTGGACTGACGATATCCCTCATGACAGCACCAACCGGTCTTTGTCGTCGAACATCAAACATTTTCGAGTATCAATAAACAAATCTATCGTCTGGCCCTTATCCAGAGAATGCACGCCATGACTCAGTGAAATCCAGGTATGGCCATCGACAACTGCGTGAACCGTGCTCTCGGACCCACTGATTTCGGTTAGCAATACCTCTGCGGATACTTTGACTGAGGTGTCACCGTGCGGTGTCAGAGTCAGGTGATGTGGCCGGAAGCCGACGGTATACTCACCATCGGGCAAGGCGTGCGCCTCACCATTGGCAGCCCAGCCGGCGCCTGCACTCAGCGAGAATTGTCCGTGCGCTTTGTTGACCTTGGCAAGATTAATCGGCGGGTCTGAAAAGACGCGGGCACTTTCGGCGCTGTCGGGTTTGGAATAAACATCAACCGTTGGGCCAAACTGCAATACCTTGCCTTCAAACAGAGCGGCGCTATAGCCACCCAACAACAAGGCCTCGCTGGGTTCGGTGGTGGCGTAAACTACCATTGCCCCGCTATGCCTGAATAGTTTTGGCAGTTCGTCGCGCAGCTCTTCGCGTAGTTTATAGTCAAGATTGGCAAGCGGCTCATCGAGTAACACCAGGCGCGCCTCTTTGACCAGCGCCCGTGCCAGTGCCGTGCGTTGCTGCTGACCACCCGAGAGCTCATTCGGCATGCGGTGCAACATCGGCGTCAGTTTCAACAGATCTGCGACCCGATGAATCGCATCGTCTATTGTCTTTTTATCCTTGCCCAGCAACTTCATGGGAGATGCGATATTGTCGTAAACGGTAAAATTGGGATAGTTAATAAATTGCTGATACACCATGGCAACGTTACGTTTTTGCACCGGCACTCGGGTGATATCTTCTCCGTCAAACCAGACCTGGCCCTGTGTTGGCCGCTCCAGGCCTGCCATGATTCTCATCAATGTTGTCTTGCCGGCAAGCGTTGTCCCTAACAGGGTATTGAACTGGCCATCAACCAGATCCAGCGAGGTCGGATAGATGTGTGTCTCGGTATCACGTACCAGTGATACGTTTTTGAGTTGCAAAGTCATATCAGGCTGACATCATTTTTGACTGGGTAGCTCATTGTTGTGTGGCTCTTCTCTTATCAAGCTTCTCTTGTTGATTTTCTCTTTTTGTTCTTCTTAATCGGGCGAGCCCTATTGCACATCCGGGGGAGCAATAATGATTTCAACCGCATGTTTCGAGCAATGTTCGGTAAAACGCTCTGGTGGTTTTTGGTTGGTGACCAGATAGTCAACCCCTGCGACGTTACCAATGCGCATCGGAGCGCTGCGTTCAAACTTGCTGGAATCCGCAACCAGAATCGTGGTGCGCGCATTGCGAATGATCGCCTTTGCAACCGACACTTCCTGTTGATCAAAATCCAGCAGTGTGCCGTCTTCTTCCAGTGCCGAAACACCAATAACCGCTTTGTCGAGCTTGAACTGATCTATAAATTCGGCGGTGGCCTTGCCGACGATACCGCCATCTTCGTTTCTCAAAGTGCCACCTGCCATCATCAGGGTAACCGTCGGGTTGGGCCTGAGGATATCGATGACATTGACATTGTTTGTGACCACCAACAGCCCGCGATGATGAAAAAGCTCCCGCATTACCGCTTCTGTTGTGGTTCCGATATTGACGAACAAAGACGAATCTTCATTAATCAGTGCGGCGGCAGCCAACGCTATCCCCGCTTTTTCATCCTGCATAAAACGCTTGCGCGCTTCGTACCCCAGGTTGGCAACACTGTCGTGCAACACGGCACCGCCATGAACTCTCTGCAACATGCGCAGATCACACATCAAATTCAAGTCACGCCTGATGGTTTGAGGTGTCACCTGCAGAGATTCCGCCAGAGGCTCGACCTGCACTTCACCTGCGACTCTGGCCAACTCCAGGATTTCTCGCTGGCGTTGATTTAAACCATCGTCGGCTTCAGGCGGATTTTTACCGACAGTAGCCTTGCTGGGGTTAACGGAGTTCATTGCGATAGTGGCAAAGTCAGGGCAGCGTTATGCTGCCCTGACAAGCTTGGTAAAAAACCAAGCCTTGGCTTGAACAAGCCTTACTGGGTTGCCCAACGCTTGACCAGTTCGTCATAAGCGATGGTTTCACCCTGTGGCTTTTCGTTGTCGAGCTTGGCCTTCGGTGAACCCGGCTGATCGAGCCAGAAAGAAGGATCTTTCTCTTCGTTCAAACGCGGTCCACAACCACCATACACGTTGGCTTTCTCGTCAGCCGCCTGCATGCGAGCCATGGTGATATCCATCTCGCTTGCCAGTCGGTCCATTGCTTCCTGCGGTGTGAAAGCACCGGAGTTAACGTCACCAATTTGCTGCCACCAGATCTGTGCAAGCTTCGGATAGTCAGGCACGTTGACACCGGTTGGAGACCAACGAACACGATCAGGTGAGCGATAGAACTCAACCAGACCACCCAGCTTTGGCGCACGCTCGGTGAACGACTCGTGGCGGATGTCACTGTCACGAATAGGTGTCAGACCAACGTGTGTCTTCTTCAGAGAGACTGTCTTGGACACAACAAACTGCGCGTACAACCAGGCAGCTTTGCGGCGATCTTCAGGAGTCGACTTGAGGATGGTCCAGGAACCTGCGTCCTGATACCCCAGCTTCTGGCCTTCTTCCCAATATGGGCCGTGGGGTGATGGCGCCATTCTCCAGAGTGGATTGCCTTCATCATCAACCGTGTTGTTGCCTTCACTTTTTGGTGCAACCATGGACGCGGTAAACGCTGTGTACCAGAAAATTTGCTGGGCAACGTTACCTTGCGACAGTGCAGGCAAGGATTGATAGAAGTCATAGTCTGCAGCACCTGGAGGTGCATATTGACGCAACCACTCATCCCACTTGCGAATCGCATAAACGGCAGCAGGAGCGTTGGCAGCACCACCACGGGAGACAGATGCGCCTACCGGGTTACAAGTGCCTTCTTCCATACGGATACCCCACTCATCAACAGGGATACCGTTTGGCAAGCCTTTACTACCAGCACCAGCCATCGACAACCATGCGTCAGTCATACGCCAGCCCAGATCCGGAGCACGCTTACCGTAATCCATGTGACCGTAGACTTTGACACCATCGATTTCCTGCACGTCTTCACTGAAGAACTTGGCAATATCTTCATACGCAGACCAGTTCACAGGAACACCCAGCTCATAGCCGTACTTTTCCTTGAACTGAGCTTTCAGGTCATCACGATTGAACCAGTCATAGCGAAACCAGTAAAGGTTTGCAAACTGCTGATCCGGTAATTGGTACAGCTTGCCATCGGGACCTGTTGTAAACGACTTGCCCATGAAATCATCAACGTCCAGCATCGGATTGGTGACGTCAGCACCCTCACCTTCCATAAAATCGCTGAGGTTGACTGCCAGCTGCAGACGAGAGTGAGTGCCGATCAAATCAGAATCGTTGATGTAGGCATCGTAAAGATTACGCTTGGTTTGCATCTGGGTTTGTACAGCTTGTACTACCTCGCCCTCACCTAACAGCTGATGATTGACCTTGATGCCGGTAATTTCCTCGAACGCTTTGGTCAGCGTAGCTGACTCGTACTCGTGTGTCGGGATGGTTTCTGACAGCACGTTGATTTCCATCCCCTGGAATGGCTCAGCTGCCTTGATAAACCACTCCATCTCTTTCATCTGGTCTTCTTTGGACAAGGTTGACGGTTGAAACTCGTCATTTATCCATTTTTCTGCCTCAGCCGAGCCGGCAATTGCACCTGTAGATGCAGCCGTCAGCACAGCGGATACAGCAACCGCGAGCATTGACTTCATATAAATCCTCCGTTGGTTCACATAAGCGTGGGATCACGCGTGATTGAGAACTATATCAAGTGATTTGTTCGTTTGTAAACCAAATAATGTTCAAACGAAAACGCAAAGTGCTATAAACGAATATTCTTAAAAACCAGAGAGTTGCGTGTTTTGGCTGAGAAAAAACCTCCGGCAGTTTGTTCGGGAGTGGCCAAAATGTCCCGCTCTAAAGAGACACTACCTGCCATTGTTGCCGAGTTCGTTCGAGCTGCAGTGGACGTAAACCGAAGGGTTGTGGAATGACGTTGTGCTTGAAGTCCATCAACTCGATACGAACCGGCTCGATAGCAATCACGCAGTAGTCTTCACTGCCAGACCCGGCTGGAAAAAACAGTCGCCACTCGGGGAGCCAGTACTGTCTGCGTAACTGCGCATCGCGGTGCACCGTTGCCCGCCCATGAATGATCAGATTGGCAGTTGCCGATGCACTTCCAACCGTCACCGTGACACACGGGTTATGCATAATTTCGGCAACCTTTCTCGAGCCTGCGCTGGTACCAACCCAGATTGTAAAGTCATCCTCATGCCACTGAACAATCGGTTGCACCATGCGAGCACTGCACCAGGAATCTTCCGGGTTGATGGCATTGGCAGACGAGCCGGCTGAAGGTTGTGTGACGACAAAAACAAAACGCGATTTACCCAGCAAGTGCCGGATACTTTTCTGCGCATTCCCAAGACTCAGATCGGTGCGCTTGAGTTTGTAACGCTTGTAGCTATTCATCAGGGCACGCTTGCAGGAAGTCAAAGTTGTTTGTATTGACATGAAGCTAAATCCCCCAATGATGACGCATGCGAACTTTTGCACCAAAGCGCTCGAACAACTTGCAAAGCCCGTAGATGGTGCGATCAAAGAAAATAAACTCTTCGGCAAAGCTATCCATGTCACCGATTTTTGATAGCTCGAGTATTTTTTCCCTACCACTATCGGTGTAGGTCTGACCAGCACCAAAATCAAAGCAGTCCGTTTTAAACGGGGCAGACAGCCACTCACCAAAGGGCTGCAGAATGGTCCGGTAGATCTCCAGCGCATCGTCGCCCAGATCCATGCCAACCGCTTTGTAGCTTTCCAATAGTTTCGCTTCGTCGTTGTCCCGATAGGCTTTGAGAATATCCGGCAAGTGCCGGACGAAAGGTTTGGACAGACTTCGCGTGCATCCAAAATCAATGATCGCAACAGCACCGTCGGGCTGAAAAAGGTAATTGCCTGGATTGGGGTCAGCATGCAGTTTATGTAATTGGCGTACCGAGAAAACAAAACTGTCATACAAGCATTGCGCTGCTTTGTCCCGTACAGCTTGCGATGGGTTGTCAGCGAGCCATTCATCGATATGCTGGCCCGGTAAAAATTCAGTGGTCAACACTCTTGCCGTCGACAATTGCGGATAGACTCTGGGCACCACCACACCGTCGACCTGAAGGTGCTGGCGAAACCAGGCAGTTGTTTCTGCCTCAAGCTTGTAGTCAAGCTCTTCCGCGAGCCGCGCGTGTATTTCATCGATCGACAGGCTGGTCAATTTCTTGTTCGGCAGGGTCAATGCGAGCTTGCGCAGCAACTTGATGTCACTCTCCATTGCCACATGAATACCGGGATACTGAATTTTTACCGCTACCTGTTCACCTTCGTGTGTCGTGGCTCGATGCACCTGGCCCAGACTGGCTGCCGCAACAGCGGTGCTGTCAAACTGTGCAAACAACTCCGACGGAGATTTTTCGAACGACTCCTGCAGTACCTTGCGAACCAGAACGCGATTGAGCGGCGGCACCTGGTGCCAGGATTTTTCCAGCTCCAAACGCAGGTTTTCCGGCAACAATCCGGCTTCCATACCGAGCATTTGCGCAAGTTTTATTGCCGTGCCCCGCAGCTTGACCAAGGTGCTAAAAAGCTGCTGGGCGGTTTTGTCATCGATGACTGAATCCTGTTCGCCACCCTCTTTGCCGGTAATCGCGCGCGTGGCCTTGCTTTGTAATTGACCGACACCAATTTTGATAGCGGCACCGCTGATAACTGCAGCCCTGGAGAACTGTCCTTTGGGTATGTTCTGAGAATCAGCCATTGCTCTCCCCCATAAAACGACGCTTGGCTGCAACGACGTCCGGAGACTTTCCGATGCCCTCCAGAAGG
>CALFCE010000175.1 GCA_937951215.1 uncultured Granulosicoccaceae bacterium | reverse complement strand
GATAAAGCGGAATAGCGCATCAGTTTTTCCAGCTAAGGTGCGTCAATGGCGTACCCCTAACTCCAGGGATACGGGCTGTTGCTTACCGGGTGCAGCTTGCCTTCCGGGTACCGGGAAAATCTGAAAGGCTCAAGCAAGGCCTGCTGATTACCCATAATTTCTTCGGCAACCAAATGTCCGACACCAATCATCTTATAGCCATGATTGCTGTCAGCTATGACATGGACATTCTCTCTGAAACGATCGAACACCGGAAAGCTGTCAGGTGTAAAACAACCCAAGCCACCTGAGGGCTCATCTTTGAAAGTGACGCCTTTGCCGGAAAAACGCTCCTGACAATGTGCCAGAGCCGAGGTCCACATATGCGCAAAGTCCTCACCCACGATAAACTCCGGTGACTCCGGGCCGTAGGGGTCAATCGCAACATCGTCGGCTGGTGTCATTACCTCATAAGGCATTGCCCCACCCTGCACACCACCGAAGTTGAAATCTGGCTTGTAATAAATACCCCAGGCTTCGTCCCGGATTACCGATCCATCACGATCTGACAACAACGGAGCATCGGTATCCACATGAATCACAGGTGGTGGCCCACCATCGTTGGTTTACTGAAGATCAGGGTCGACACCCAACACGCCTTCCTGCAAACACCAATAACGCCAGGTCGGGATGCCTTCATGCATACTGCCATCTGCCGACTTGATTGAGACTTCAGACGGAAGCTCCATCATATCCCACAGGGTTTTCACCCATGGGCCGGCTGCTATCACAACCTCTTCACATTCTATTGAACCTTGATCAGTTTTGACTGCGGTAATTGCAGAGCTGGAACCGTTGGCCCCTTTAAAACCGGTGACGCTGACTCCGGTTTCGATTTGTACGCCCAATGCTCGCGCCTTTTCGGCCAGACCGGCAATGGAGGCCTTGTTGTTGGCATACCCCCCCCGCTTTTCATGCAATACTGAAGTGATGCCCTCTGCACGCCAATCAGAAAACAGACCCTTCATGTAATCGGTGCACTGCGATTTGCCTTCAATAAAATCGGATTCGTAACCGATAGCTTTTTGTTGCTCGTAGATAGACGCAATATCCTCATGCATCCCCTCGTGGCTGATCTGCATGTAGCCGACCGGGTGATAGTGAAAAGCCTCTGGATCAGTCTCCCAGACATCAACACTGTGCGCCATCAGTTCACGCATGGCCGGTTGAAAGTAATTGTTACGGATAACACCGCAGGCAATACCGCTGGCACCGGCAGCAATATGACTTTTATCAATCACCAGGATGTCTTTGCCCGAGCCTTTGCCCGAAGCAGACAGTAGCTCACTGAGTTTCCATGCCGTAGACAAGCCATGGATACCGGCTCCAACAATGACATAGCGTGATTTACCAGGAATACTCATCCGAATCTCCAGCAGTTAGTTGGGGTGCTCCAACCTTGCATCCAACGCCAAACCGACCTGTCCGAGGCTAAATCCGAGGCTTTTGCAGAGCGAATAGTGAGTATGGATGCCAAAAACGGTGGTAAGTATAATATTTAGGTCATTTATTATGATATTTTGGACAAAATCGCCGATTTACCCAACACCTGGCATGAAGCCAACTTCCCGGCCTATACGGCCTGACTTATTGTCCTTATGCAAAACGCTGAATCCAACCTGGACGTAAAGGCAGCCTCGGGCAGTCCACCCCGCGATTTTACCTTTGTATTGATACCGGGTTTTTCGCTGCTTGCGCTGTCCTGTGCAATTGATGTGTTGCGTGCTGCCAACGCCGACGCCGGGCATCCGGTCTACCGATGGTTTTTAGCCAGCGCAGACAACGATTCGGTAAATTCATCGAGCGGCTTGCCACTACCTACCCATCCAATTACACAACTGGAACACGACGTGTTAACCGATCGATCGGTCGTTGCCGTTTGTGGTGGTGACGGTTCCCACAACTACCACAGTGCCAGCCTGACCCGTTGGCTGCGTCAACTGGCCACACGCGACGTGATGATCGGCTCTTTATCCGATGCAGCATTTGTACTCGCTGACTGTGGTCTTTTTTATAACCATCTTTCGACCATTCACTGGAAGTGTCTGGATGCCTACCGCACACGCTTTCCCGATCTTGAGTGTCGGGCATCGATACTGGAAATTGATCGACGACGTTTTTCCTGCGCCGGGGGTACCGCCAGCCTTGATCTGTTTCTACATTTTGTGCATGAAGATTTTGGCGCGGAAGAGGTAGCCAATATCACCGACAACTATTTTCATGATGCCGTCCGGGATAGCAGTATCAGTCAACATATGGCCCAGGCTTATCGCTATGCGAATCGCAACAAGGCATTGGCACAGGCCTTACATATGATGGCTCAAAACCTCGACCAGCCTTTGTCCATTACCAGCATAGCCAGGCAAGTGGGTACCACCCATCGCAGTCTTGATCGAACCTTCAACAAACACCTGGGTCTGTCACCCGGCAAATACTTCAGACAACTGAGATTGGCCAAGGCTGCTGCCTTGTTGCAGCAGACCGGATTGCCGGTATCTGAAATAGCAGTATCGTGTGGCTTTAACACCGCATCACATTTGGGGACGCATTTCCGGAAAAGCTATGAACTGACTCCACTACAGTATCGACAGCAGAGTAGCACTGAACACAGCGAGGCTAATTCGGCCGGTTGATGTAATGGAAGTTGTGAAAATCCGCAGTCGTGGCCAGGCCACTGACATCCTGCGCTGCCATCCCGACAAACGCACCGGTAAAGGATCCATGTTCACCACGTGCCCCTTCATCCGAAAGCAATGAGGCATCAAACTCGGGCCCAACCAGCTCCCATGGTTTGGCATCGGTGCTGTCATCATTGTCACCAAGTGCAAAACGAAACTGCCCTACCCCCTTGTTGATATCCACACCCAGGCGCAAGATGGCCTGATCATCAATCGCTTGACCATCACCGAGCGGCAGCTGCAAATTGCCGTCCGGCCAATTGCTGCAAAACTGCAGACAGATAACTCGCTGGCCTTCATCGTTGACAGTGACACTCATATAGTAAAACTGGGTTCTGTTGTAGTAGCACACCAACCCTGCCTGAGTTTGAAATGAGGTAGGAGAAAACTCGAGCGTCGTTTCGGCAGAGTAACTCCAGGCGGTCTGGCGTCTTGCCACCAGACTTTGCTCAAACCATGAACCAATGGATTCACGGCCAATCAGGCGCAACACCCCTGGTTTGTCGGAGAGGGTAAATAAACGCTCGGGTTCAGGTGTCCTGAGCCATTGAAAATCCGCCGGCAACTGCAAACTGTCGAAGGTGTAGGACGCAATCTCCAGATCCACTCGTGATTTGGAAAGATCGTTGGGAATCGTGGTGCCGCTACTATCAGCCGCCTGCGGGTTGAGCTTATTAATGACGGTTTTTCCGAACTTTTTTAACAGGTCGCCAACTCCAGCTGTCTCGACTCTGGTATCGGCTTCGGTTACCCCGAGCGAGCTGCTGATCTCAACCGCAGGTGCCCTGCCCGCATCTGCATGGTAGAGCCAGTCATCGCGCCATTCACAGCGGGTAATCCCGGTTTCACGCCCCATCACTGATCGCCTGGTGCCGGGCAAAGGACGCGAGCAGAGAAAGGTATGCCAGACCTCACCATTATCGAGTTCAATATATTGCCCGTGCCCTACCCGTTGTAACGGTGCATCCGGATTGCCCCGGGTGGACAACACAATGACATCAGGATGGAGCTCATAAGGCCCCTCGATATTCCGCGAACGGGCATGAGTGACTGCGTGTTCATAGCCGGTGCCACCTTCAGCCAATATCAGATGGTAATAGCCATTGCGTCGATAAAGATGCGGTGCCTCTGTCATTCCGATTCCGCTACGAGTAAATATTTTTGTAGCAGATCCGGTCAGCTTCTTTTGCTTGTGATCATATTCCTGCAACAGGATACCGCCAAAAAAACCGGCGGGCGGATCGCGCTCGGGCAAGCTTCCACGAAAGTCCCATTGCATATTCACAAACCACTTGCGACCGTCCTCATCATGAAACAGGCTTGGATCAAAGCCTGAAGAATTCATGTAGATCGGGTCAGACCATGGTCCGTCGATCTCCGGTGCTGTTACCAGATAGTTGTGCGCATCCTTGTAATTACCGTCAAAGCGTTTAACGTCGGTATAAATGAGCCAGAACAAACCGTCGTGCCATGACAAAGACGGTGCCCACACACCGCAGTTGTCCGGATTACCGCGCATGTCGAGCTGGCTGGCTCGATCCAGCGGGCGCGCCACCAGAGACCAATCCTGCAAATTGGTAGAGCGGTGAATCTGAACGCCGGGATACCATTCGAAAGTCGAAGTAGCGATAAAAATTTCTTCGCCACGACGACAGATAGAGGGGTCGGGATTAAAGCCGGGTAAAACCGGATTGATTATTGTTGCCATAACACAAGTCTAGCAGGCAGTCGCTTGTTGGTAGACGTTCAGGTTGGTAGCGGCTCTGGTTGGTAGAGGCTCTGGCAGCCGCTTATGAACTGCCGCTAGTTAAGAAGCCAGGGCACGATCAACAAAATCAAGACGATCCTGCCCCCAAAACAGTTGATCACCGATCACATAGCTGGGCGCACCGAACACACCGCGGGAGATGGCTGTTTGGGTATCGTCTTTCATCACCTGCAAATAATCTTTCTGGCTACAGGCTTTAAACAGCGCCTCGGTATCCAGCTGCAGCTCACCGGTAATTGTTCTGAGAGTCTGCTCATCCGCTATATTGCGCTCGTCGGCCCATACGGCTTGCAGAACCTTGCCGGTTAACGCAATGGCAGCGTCCATATCCAGCTCGCGCTGTGCAAGGACCAACTGAGCTGCCAGTTTGTCATCTGCCGGGTAAAACTCGGGATGTATGTTCAACGGTATTTCCAGATATTCACGCCATCGATCGAGCTCCTGTAATCGATACGCCTGCCGTTCCGGTGCGCGCTTGGGCAACGGCAAGCCCCCGGTTGCAGGGAATACATCACCGTAGTTTACCGGGTAGATATTGATGGACGCCCCGTGCTTTTGAGCCAGGGCTACCAGGCGATTATGACCAAAATAGGTCCACGGGGAATTCAGTGACAGATAGTAGTCAATTGATGCAGGCATGAGGGCTTCTTATGATTCAAACCTCAATTCTACACAATAGCCCTTGGCAGGAATATATCACTGCGGTCGTTGGTGATAAGGTTGTCGGTTATAAAAAGCTGACCGGGCTGACCTGATTGCAACGAACACTTCTGAAAATTGGCCTTGGCATCGCGGCGCTGTTGCTGCTACTGGAGCTTTTCAATGTGATCGAACGATTACGCTGGAAAGATTCCATCAGCACACAGCTGGCGGCGCAGCGTCAGGATTTTGATCTGCAGTTGTCGCAGTTTGCTGTACTGCCTTCCATTCTCGCCACGGATCCGCGACTGATTGCGGCACTGGCAAATCCAACAGCCGAAACGGCGGCGGTCGCCAATAGATTCCTGGCATTCACCTCCGAAACCAGCCTCTCGGCGGCGGTCTTTTTAATGGATGCTAACGGCACTACGATTGCTGCCAGCAATTTTGAGCAAGGACTCAGCTTTGTTGGCAAAAACTACGCGTTCAGGCCGTATTTTTCCGACGCGCTGCAAGGGGGCCAGACAACATTTTTCGCAGTCGGAGCGACCACCGGTATCCCGGGTTATTTTATTGCCAACCCGGTATCGGACAATCGCAACATTATCGGTGTTGTGGTGGTTAAAATCGAGCCAGGAGACCTGCCGGCAGTCTGGAGTGAGGGGTCGGAACATGCCGTTGTCACCGACGAGCTTGGCATCAGTATCCTTGCCACTGATGAACGGTTTCTCTATGCGCAGAGTCGCAGCCTTGAAGCAGATGATCTGCAACTCATATCTGACCAGCGTCGTTATCCCATCGAGCCAGAACAACGAATCGAGCAGGTGGAAAACAATCGCTGGAATGTATTCTCGAGCAATGGAGACATCGAGCGGTTTAGCGTGATCAGCACGCCCTTGCAAAAGGAACCCTGGCAATTGCATATCTTGCAATCAAACCGAAAAATCAGATTGGATGCACTGAAGTATTTGCTCGGGTTCCTGGCATTGTTGTCTATCGCAGCGTTGTTGTTACGCATTTATCAACAACAAAAGCAGCTGTCAATTGCACGTGAAGAACAGGCGAGAGTACTGGAGCGCCAGGTTCAGGAACGAACACGGGATTTGGAAACCGCACAGCAGGCACTGATTGCCGAATCCAATTTTGCGATGCTGGGGCGCATGTCTGCGGCTATCAATCACGAGATAAACCAACCACTGGCCAGCCTGCGCCTGAATCTGGCTACCTTGCGCCGAATTGTTCAACAACAAAACAACCCGGACGTCGATATACAGGAAATTGTTATCGAGAGTGATCGCACGACGAAACGCATTGGGCGGGTTATCGAGACACTGCGTTCGGTGAGCAGGCAGGGTTTACCCAGATTTGAACCCGTCGATTTTAGAACAATTGTTGATGATGCTGTTGACACAGTCAAACGGGAAAGACCAATTGCCAATGAGGCTCTGTCAACCTTTGAACCGGCCAAAAACGGTCAGACAAACAGGGACGACTACCTGGTACCCGGCAACGAAATACTGTTGCAGCAGGCCATCTTGAATCTGCTTTACAATGCACTCGATGCTGTGGTCGCGAACAACAGTGCAGATCCAGAGGTTAAGCTCACGGTGACGTCGGAAGCCGATCAAATCAGACTAAGTGTCAGTGACAATGGTATCGGTGTTTCGACCGAAATGGAGAAGCGTTTGTTCAAGCCATTTGCGGTGGACCCGGATAATAGTCGAGGTCTCAGCCACGGTTTGGGCCTGGGCTTGACCCTGGCGCAACAGATAACAGAAGATCATGCCGGCACCCTGACTTACCAGCGGCGTGAAGGTGGTGGCAGCTCGTTTACGCTATCGCTGCCATTGGCATAACTGCCGTACGCAATCGGAATACAGATATGTCCGACCAAGCATCAGTATTGTTGATAGATGATGACATAGACGTGTTGGCTGCCAATGCCAGGTTCCTGCGTATCAATCACTATGAAGCGGTTGTCGCCAACAACGCTGACACTGCACTCGAACATGTCTCCAATCGAAATTTCGATGTAGTCGTGACGGATTTGCGCATGCCGGGCAAGGACGGTATCGAGTTTGCTCGTGAAGCCCGCAAGTTAAGGCCCTTGCTGCCGATCCTTTTCTTCTCCGGATTTGCGTCGGTACCGGATGTGGTCGCCGCGATGAAACTCGGGGCGGTAGATTTTCTGGAAAAACCCGTCGACCCTGAACAGCTGGTCAGCCTGCTGCAAGATATTGTCGATACTCGCTTTGGCAAGACGGTGTTAAGTCAGAATGCCTTTGACCCGCATGACCGAACAGTCGACTTTCGTCAGCGTGTGCTTGGGTTTGAGAAATTGCTGATTGAATCCTGCTTGCAAAAACATCAAGGGAAAATAGGCCCGGTACTGGACGAGCTGAAGATAAACCGCAGAACCCTGAATGAGAAAATGAATCGCCTCAATATTTCCAGAGGTTCCTGATTGCCTGGCAGGATTGTCTGACTTGCCCGATATCATCTGGCCCGATATCACCCGGCCCGATGTCAGCGGGCAGGCTGATGTGGCAAGACCATGCTCGATCCATTTCCCTATTCTGACGCCCGGTTGGCAACTTCTTGCCAACACAACCTGCAAACGCTGTAGACAAAATTGCCCATTAAAAACAATTTCTTTGAAATCAATCACTTAAAAACACTTGCAGGCGCAATATCGCTGGGACAGAATTGGCGCAGTGGAATTGCCACTTACCAACAATCCAATTGGAGGATTTATACCTGTGATTAAAACGATGCTTAAGGTCATCACCGGAGCCGTTGTGACGGCCATGGTGGCGATGCCAGCGGCGCACGCTGACACTGATTATGTTCTGAATACTGCTTCAACAGGTGGTACCTATCACCCGGTGGGCACGGCTATCGCCACGCTGAGCAAAATCAAACTGTTGCCCAAAGAGAAATTCAGCCTGACGGCGGTTAACTCTGCCGGTTCCGGTGCCAACGTGCAGGCAATGGCTGCTAACACCGCCCAGTTTGCCATTTTACAGGGACTCTACGGTTCCTATGCTGCGACCGGCACCGGCCCCGTCTCGGAAAAGCAAGAAAACATGCGTTCCATCTCGATGCTCTGGCAGAATGTGGAGCAATTCGTTCTGGCCAACGATCTGGTTAAAACCGGCACCGTGTCTGACATGATCGATGCCAAAGGTAAAACCATGACCATGGGTAAGGAAAACTCCGGTACCCTCGGTTCAAACCAAGTACTGCTCGATAACCTGACCGGCGCTCCGCTGGCCGAATTCTACGACCTGCTGTATGCAGGCTACGGCCCTTCAAGTGATGCGCTTGCAAACGGTAACGCTGTCGGTGGCGGCTATCCGGCAGGCCCTCCAACCAGTGCCATAACCAAACTGATGTCCACTAACGGCGACAAGTTCACCATTCTCAACGTCACTGCAGAAGAAGGTGAGAAAATGAACGGCGGACGCAATCTCTGGGTTCCTTACACCATTGCTGCCGGAACCTATCCCGGCCAGGACAAGGATATCGAAACCATCGCGCAACCGAACTTTCTGGCGGTTAATGCCGATGTTGATGAAGAGCATGTCTACCTGCTGACCAAAACCATCTATGAAAACCTGCCGTTCCTGCAGGCGATCCATCCGGCCACCAAAGCCATGGATATCAATAAAGCACTAGGTGGCTTGCCTGTTGCCTTGCACCCGGGTGCAGCCCGCTACTACGAAGAAATGGGGCTTACTATTCCCGATAACCTGCGTTAATCGGTCAGTCGCACCGATCGGAACTGTCACCCTTTAGCAGGGTGGCAGTTCCTCAAGCTTTACTTCCCTTTCCCTTGCCTACCTCATGACACACGGCGCATGACCAATCAAACTGACGGCACCAACCCTGACAACCTGCTAAGCGCTGAAGAGCGACGGGCCCGGCTGTTCGATTTTGACTACGCCTTTACCAACCCGTGGCCGTGGATGATTTCCATCACTGCCATTTGTGCCTTTGCAATCTGGCATATTCTGACCAATCTGTATCTTGTCGAACCCGGACGCTGGCAAAACTGTATTCATTTCGGCGGCTTTGCATTTTTGGGGGCGATGGTCACAACGATGCGCTCTGGCAAACCGCCGACTAAAGCGGGATGGTGGTTCAATTTTGCGTTCGGTCTCAGTATGTGTCTGGCTTCGTTGTGGGTGGCCTATGCCGAGAACGGTGTCTATGCTCGCACTCTGGCCAAAACAGGCCAGGCCTGGCAGTTCGGGATTATTGACTGGATCGCAGCCTTTATCGTAATTGTCGGTGTAATCGAACTTACTCGACGCCTTACCGGCTGGATTATCCCGATCCTGGTGCTGTTGAGCCTGTCGTATATTTTGTTTCTCGGTAAATTATTGCCGGGAGCTTTTCGCGCCGCCAGCTTGCCGCTAGACGATGTAGTGTTTCGATCACTCTATAACGACGAGGGAATGTTCGGCATTATCACGACCATCTCGTCTTCCAACATCACGTTGTTTATGATCTTCGGTGCGTTTCTGGTGGTGTCAGGTGCATCCGATTTTGTCATTGAAATTTCCAAAGTGGTGGCAGGCCGCTTTCGGGGTGGAGCCGCCTTTGTTGCAGTGATTTCATCGGCACTGACTGGCACCATCTCAGGTTCAGCGGTCGCCAATACTGCTTCAACGGGGGTCATCACTATCCCGCTGATGAAATCCAACGGTTTCCGGCCGCAGTTTGCGGCCGGAGTCGAAGCATCAGCCTCAACCGGCGGACAACTGATGCCACCGATTATGGGAGCCGGTGCCTTTATTATGGCCAGCTACACTGGCATCCCATACGGGACTATTGTAGCGGTGTCCGTCGTACCCGCACTGCTGTACTTTTTGTCGGTCGGTTTTATCGTTCGTATTGAAGCGATGAAGTACAACATCGGCACAGAGCAAGTCACCGCCATCGACAAGAAAAAAATCCGCGCTGGCCTGTTGAACTTTGTGCTGCCTCTGGGAGTTATGACGACCATGCTGGTCAGCGGAAAAACACCGAGCTTCGCCGCCTCTTATGCCATAGGCACACTGATTGTGGTCAGTTGGCTATCACCCAATCGCATGGGGCCCAGAAATATTGCCCGGGCACTGACTCTTGGTATTAATACGGCCATCATGACCGCAATCCTGTTGGTGGCTGTGGGGCTGATAAACAACGCGGTCACCACATCCGGCCTGGCCAACACTTTTGCACTAATGATTGCACAGTGGTCACAGGGCTCGCTGCTGATCGCACTGACATTGGTAGCCATCGCGTCCCTCGTGCTAGGTATGGGTTTGCCGGTAACCGCAGCTTATATCGTCCTGTCTATCCTCTCGGCTCCAGCGCTTGCCGGTATGCTGGCAGACGGGCAAATCGTTGATATGCTGGTCAAGGGTGTGGCAGATCCAGCGGTCGCTGGTGTCATGATGTTAGTGGATTCACCGCATGTCGCGAAGATTGCCACCGGTATGACAGCAGAGGAAGCAAGGCAGTTGCTGTCAGCCATGCCGTTTGAACTTGCAGTTGTAGTCAGGCCAACGCTGGTAGACCCTGAGACCATGCTGGGCTTTCTGCTAACAGCGCACTTGATCGTGTTCTGGTTGAGCCAGGACAGTAATGTCACCCCACCTGTGTGCCTTGCCGCGTTTACCGCCGCCGGTATCGCAGGTTCCAAACCCATGGCGACGGGTTTCGAAGCATGGAAGGTGG
>CALFCE010000174.1 GCA_937951215.1 uncultured Granulosicoccaceae bacterium | reverse complement strand
ACCGAGCCCAGCAAAGAGTCAAGAAGTTGATTTACGTCACTCTCCTGTGACGGGATTCGGGTGACCTGCCGAGCTTTGCCGTCCTGGTCAAGAAAGACAGCCAGACCATCTCTTAATTGATGCCGGTCTGCAAAGTTGCGTCCCGCTGGTGTTCCGACATCGGCAACCACAAATTCAAGGCGAGAGTCGTAGCCGCTTCTTACCTTCCGCAGCACAGACAAGGCCTCTCCACCCGCTGGAGAGTAGTTTTCATAAGCCAACACAATGGCGGGTTTACCCTGCCCGATTACACCAAGATCTGTTCCTATCGGCTTACCTGTACTAACAAAGAAAAGATAAGCCACCATCAGGAGAACCAAGATTGATCCAGCAATCACTACCAGTTTTTTCAACATTTTTACCGTTTTCCTGACTAAATAGGCTCATCGACAAATGTTAGCAAATATTGCATCTTGGACGCCAAACTATTAAATATTCGGGATAGCACGGAAAACGTCTCAGTGATGCTATTGATTGCGGTAATCAGGAATGTGAACCCAAAGGTGTTTGCAGAAAAAATCGGCTCATCAAATCGTAGAGTTCCGGGTAGGCATCAACCAAACGTTCTGGTGTCTCAAAGAACACTTCGCTCAGAACGGCAAAAAATTCGGCAGGGTTGGTCGCTCCATAGCGGTCCAGCCCGGCTTTGGGGTTGACTTGGAAATCTTCATAAGCCTCACTCATCAAACGAGACCATTGCCCCGGACTCATATCCTTTTGCATAGGTGGAAACCCATTGGCACGGCCGTTTAACATATCCAGTTTGTGTACAAATTCGTGGATAACCACATTTTGACCGTCCCGGATACCGGCATTTTTGGTATCTGTCCACGCCAACACCACTGGACCTCGTAACCACGCTTCACCTGCCAGAGTCACCGTGCCGGAATGAGTGACTCCAAACTCATCAATTTCGGTGCTTTCTCTCTTGAATGCCGCCGGGTAAACAATGACTTCTGACCAACCGGAATACCATTCAAGCCCGAGATTGAGTATGGGCAAACAGGCTTGTAGTGCGATGGATTGCTGAACCTTGTCAGTGATGACAAAGCCCTGGGCCCCTGAAACGTCTTTATGGTGGAGAAACAGCGTCGCCAGCCTGATCAATTCCAATCGTTGTTTGTCATTGAGTCGGTCGAGTACTGGAATCTGAACTGCTACCTGTAGCCATTCGTCTGCTGAATAGGGACTGTTGCCCAGAATGCGTTGCTCACGCCATCGTTGAAATAGTTTTAACATGTCAGCGTTGGAATTCCTCACTAGTCGTTGAGCAAAACTGGCGGGTATGTCGCCAGTACACCAGCAATTAATCTGGTCGGTTTTGTTCCATGATCTGCAGAAATCAATAGAAGGTGTCATACGAAGTATGGTGAGCAGATTCCGGATTACAAGATCCCCGGCAGGCTGTTTGCTGATAACATAAAAGCATGTCCCAAAAAAAGCTACATCGGTTTATAGCAGCAAGCGGGCTTACCAATCTTGCAGATGGAATAGCCACGGTAGTTTGGGCATGGACGGCGTCGATGTTAACCAGGGATCCGCTGTTGATTTCGCTGTTGCCTGTGATGTTGAGGTTACCCTGGTTTCTTTTTGCGATCCCGGCAGGGATTGTTACTGATCGGGTTGACAGGCGCCGCTTGATCTGGTCTATGGATGCTTTCAGGGCTGCAGCATTTCTATTTGCTGCTGGTGCGATCTGGCAATCATTACCCCTCACAGATCCACCTGCGGAAGGCACCTCGAATCCCGCCTTGTTTATGGCCTTGATGCTTGCCGCGCTGCTTGTGGGCCTTGCCGAGGTAATAAGAGACAATGCCGCCCAAACTATACTTCCTTCACTTGTTGAGCACGATCAACTGGAGCGGGCCAATGGACGTTTGTGGAGTGTAGAGCTTTTGGGCAACGCGTTGCTTGGCCCGGCGGTTGGTGCGTTTTTGATCGCTTATGCTTTGCCCTCGCCGTATCTATTTAACGCTTTTGCCTATGTTGTATCTACATTGTTGGTAGCAAGTCTTGTCGGCAAATTCATGCCTGCGTCGGCCAAACGGCGAAATTGGCGTGAGGAACTTAAGGAAGCCATTGCCTTTCTGCAAGATGCTCCTCTTATGCGTTCTCTGGCATGGATTACCGGATACTGGAACCTGATATTCAGCATTGTATTGATCGCATTGGTATTACACGTGCAGGAAAACCTCGGTTTGGGTGCCCGTGCCTATGGTTTGATTCTGGCATCGGGTGCCTTGGGTGGAATACTCGGAGCGCTGGCGGGAGAACGATTGATACGCCACCTCGGTGCAGGCAGAACGGCTCAGCTCATGT
Organism: uncultured Granulosicoccaceae bacterium; assembly: GCA_937951215.1. GTDB lineage: Bacteria > Pseudomonadota > Gammaproteobacteria > Granulosicoccales > Granulosicoccaceae > CALFCE01. Next base: position 13,511 of record CALFCE010000174.1, on the reverse strand, counting down.
TGCTTGCATCTGCCCCTGCTTATGTTGCTATCTATCTTGCTCCGGGGGCGATAACGTTGGCGTTATCGCTCGCAGTATTTGAATTTACCGGATTGGTGTGGAATACCGTGTCGGTATCCTATCGTCAGCGCACCATACCGGATGCTTTGCTGGGTCGGGTTAATAGCCTGTATCGATTACTGGCCTGGGGTATGATCCCGATCGGGCTTGTCCTTTCAGGTTTTATTGTTCGGTTGGCTGACGGGCCTCTGTCACGCAACACCGCATTGGAAATGCCCTTTCTGGTCGCTGCAATTGGAGCATTGATTCTGGGATTAGCGGGATGGAAACCGCTGGGTCGGGGGTTTGCACATCTTCACTAAGTCCTAACTCTTGTTGTTAGCAACACTCTATTGCTTTACATGCAAATCTTGCTGATGCGATCGATGCCGTGCCCTATCCGGCCTTGTATGATATCGCCGGAACTCAGAAAGGAGCCCAGACTGACGGTAACCATTTTCCTTATTTACGCTTGCTGGTTGCGAGTGGAGAACCAGTACGAGTTTATGTCAGATACTAATGGTGTGAAGAATGTGCCTCGTCAACGACACTAGTAGTTTGGCTGCGAATTCTACTCTATTCCACCACTTTTGCTGGGTTCATGTTGGAAATCCATTTTGTGCACTGCATCACGTTGACGTCTTGTTTACGCTTTATCTCCGCAAAATCGTTGATCAGTACGTTGGATCAACCCATTCTGTGAGCAAACTAAACGAATAGTCCTGGCGACGTAAGTAGTGTGCAGCGATGAAAAAACAACCTGTACCCAAAATGCGTTCAATCATCGTCTCGAGTCTTCTTTTTGGTCTGTGCTGTGCCGGCAATTCCATCGCAACACCATTTGTACTGGATGCAGATGTCAATGCACCTCCACCCAAATGGGATTGGCAACTGCAATCTCCAGTGCTACTGAATGATGATCCGGAGATCGAATTCTATGACATTGATATGTTTGACAATGAATCAACAGGGGTTGTCGGACAACTTAAAAGTTATGGAAAAACCATTATATGTTATGTCAACGTCGGCGCCTGGGAGGATTGGCGTGATGACAAAAACGCATTCCCGCCCAGCATTCTGGGCAATGAATACGACCGCTTCCCCGATGAAAGATGGCTCGATATTCGAGATGTCAATCCCGCTAAATCAACCACGGGAACAGCGTTAAGAGATTTGCTGGAAGCGCGTTTTGACCGGGCACAGCAAATGGGATGTGATGCAGTAGAGCCAGATAATATGGATGGGTTTAATGAACTGGCACATAATCCGTCTGGTTTTCCGCTAACTTACGAAGATCAAATATATTTTAATTTATGGATTTCCGGGGAGATACGTGAACGCGGAATGGCAGCAGGTTTCAAGAACAATACCCTGCAAGCCATGGACCCGCGCATGGTTGAGGCATTCGACTTCGTTGTAACGGAAAGCTGTGTTTTGTTTAATGAGTGCAACGATTTTACGGGTTTTCTTAATGCTGACAAGCCTGTCTTTCTGGCGGAATATTTTCTTTCTCCGGAAGAATTCTGTCCCGCAGCGAAAGAGTTAAGAATCAGCGGAATCCAGAAACGGGGTGCACTGGGCAGTTTCAGACTAGGATGTGACGCCTATTATGACTCAAATCAAGACCCCGACCCTGATCCCGAGCCCGGCCCGTTCCCACCAGCAAAGAACCTGTTGGTGAACGGCGATTTCGAATCAGGTTTATTTCAATGGAATCCCTGTGGAGAAATCAATAATCTGTCTGTCAGCAGCGACGCAAGCCAGGGCGAGAAAGCGGCAGCAATATCCAACGGCGCTGGCTGCTTGTATCAGGAAGTGCCCGTTAATTCAGGTGAGACTTATACGCTGACCTGTGAGGCAACGCGTCCCGGAACGTTGTGGAGTATCGTGCAGCTGAGTTTTCTCGATGTCCAGTTCAACAATCTGGAGTCAGAAATTGCCACGATAACATCAGGTGGTCCCTATTCCACCTATACCCTGTCGGGCGTAGCGCCTGCAAACACTGTCTACGGGCTGGCACTGATTTATAGCGAGGATGAATTGTTGCTGGACAATTGCAGTCTTGTACCTCTGACCCAACCCGAGCCTGAACCCGAGCCACCGGTTGAAAACCGACTGGTTAACGGTGATTTTGAATCCGGCTTATTTCAATGGAACCCCTGTGGCGATATAAACAATCTCACTGTGAGTAACAATGCGAGCCAGGGCAACCAGGCACTGGCGATTACCGGCGGGGCTGGTTGTGTTTATCAGGAAGTGGCGGTCGAAGTTGGCGAGGAGCACACTCTTGTCTGTGAGGCGACCCGTCCCGGAACGTTGTGGAGTATTGTGCAATTCTCTTATCTGGATGCCCAGTACAATAGTCTTTCTTCGCAACAGGTCAATATTGCGACCGGAGGGAACTACGCTGCGTACTCCTTTGCAGGAACCGCCCCGGCAAATACCACCTATGCTCTGGTGTTAATTTACAGCGAGGATGAGCTGTTGGTCGATAATTGTGTGTTCTCCAATCAATAAGAAAAATCGACTTTCCTGCTTTAGTAATTAATGGCAAGGCACGGATTCTTCGTGCCTGAATAGCACGATCAGTGCAGTCTTTTCACTCCCTTCGCGAAGCTTGCAAGACGCGGAGATAGCACACCACGTTCAAGCATAATTTCTATCAGTTGAAATTTGCCACGTTGTTTGACAGCCTGCTCAAGCGCAACAGCCAACTCCTTGCAGGTGCTTACCTTGTGTCCGACTCCGCCTATTTGATTGGCAATTTCCGCATAACCCCAGTCGTCAAGGTCATTAAACTTTGATTCCGGTTGAAAGGTCCGCAACATTTCCCAACTTTTATTATTAAACAGCAGTACTATCGGGTCCCAGCCATGACGAGGACAGTTGCCAAGTTCCCACCCCGTCATCTGAAACGCTCCATCACCGAGTAGTATCAGAGGCCGGCGACCTGAAGCCGCCTGGATACCCATTCCAGCAGGTGCACCAAAACCCATCGTCGCGTAGTAGCCCGGGGCCACCAGTTCAGTGTTGTCAATATCCAAGGCGGTAAACAGGCAGTCACCTACATCTGAAGCGATTGGCATCGAGCCATGTTGCGCCATCATATCGTTGACACCTTTCGCTATTTCCAGAGGCGTGATTGCTCTGTCATCACCCAGTAAGCCCGACGGATAAACAGCTGCTTCTTTGTCTTGCCTCAGTCCATTGGTCTCTTTCGCTCGAGTGAGTAACGCATCCACGAGGTCAGTGAGTGGAATGTCGGTGTATCGATGGTAACCTTTACTGACTTCACCATCAGCTGCAACAATCACTTCTCTCAGGTTCAGTTGACGCTGGCTTATTCCGAAGTTGGTGTCCGACATAATGACACCCAACATCAAAAGAGAATCCGAGGATTCAACTTCCCGGGTGAGTGTCTGGTCACCGGCAACGCCAAGATAAGTACCAATCAGGGGGGCGTCGGTATTTACCAGCAGGCCCCGCCCCATAAACGTTGTTGCGACAGGTAAGGCCAGTTTACGGGCGAGCTCGGCAACTTTCGATTCAATACCAAAACGACGGATCTCCACACCTACCAGCATCAGCGGGTTTTGTGCTGCCAGTAGTTGTTCCATTATCTCGTCTGCGCAGGCATCAAGAGCATCGATATCGGTACTGACACTCGGTAGCCTGTCTACTGCCTGACAAGGGCTGAAGACTTGATCGCGTGGTAGTTCAATGTAAACCGGTCTTGAATGCAGCAGGCAATTGCGCAAAGCCCGAGCGATCTTTGCGGGTGCTTTTTGCGGGTCATCAAGTACCACCTGGTCACAGGTGATTTGCTCGTAGATCTGCAGTTGTGAGTCAAGAGTCTTGGCTTGATGGTGCAACAGCAAACCTGCTCCACGCTCCTGCAAACCGGGTGCGCCTGAAATCACCACTAACGGTGATTTTTCTGCATAGGCAGCGGCTACCGGATTAACCATATTCAGCGCCCCTGCACCGTAGGTTACCGCAGCTACACCCAAACCGGAGTGCCAGCGAGCGGCTGCATCGGCTGCGAAGCCAACTGCCGGTTCGTGGCTCAAGGTGTAAAGGGGCAATATCGAGGATTCTTCCATGACTTTAAAAAAAGGCAGTGCAAAATCACCCGGTATGCCAAAGATTTCCTCCGCACCATGGTCTTTGAGTGCATAGAGTAGCGATTCAGCGAGATTCATGGATCACAGGCTCCAACTGGATAACTTTTGAAGCCTTAAGTTTGCACCTTCCGGTGCGCAAAGTGTTTGCGAAAACTATTGCCAAAGGATCATAATTAGGTGATATTTTCCTACAAACCCCCTATTCGAGAAAAAATATGCCTATAGATGCATTATCCCGAGAAGATTGCAAGATATTGGAGGCTCTTCAGGAAAACGGGCGCATGACGACCGCAGAGCTGGCTGAAGTCACCAATCTCTCGTCTTCACCTTGCTGGAGGCGTGTTCGCCGGTTGGAGGAAACAGGCGTAATCAGGGGATATTCGGCTGATATCGACCCCCGTAAGGTCGGTCTCGGTGTGCTGGTATATATCAGTATCCGCATTGAAAAACATACCGAAGCCGAAGCCTTGAGGTTTGAGAAAACAGTAGCCGGACTGGATGAGGTAGTGACTTGCCATTCTGTTGCTGGCGGAGCTGATTTTATACTTCAAGTCGTTTGCAGCGATCTGGATGCATTTGCCGAGTTTTCAATGCACACCCTGCGACGCATACCGGGCATCAAATCAATGGTAACCAACTTTGCTTTAAAGGAAATCAAGGCAAATGGATGCCTGCCAATCTCTACTGCGGCTGGAGTTGACCCAAAACTTTAATGACGCTCGCGAAGCGGAATACTCTTGTAGTTGATCAACATGTCTATTCCAGCAATTTCGCGGCTGCGGGATTGACGAGTGCACCTCTCTCGGATGCTCGAGCGGTTGCAGGTCTTGCAGCGATGCTCTCGTACCATGCCTTGACGTTGGGGTAATCGTCTAAATCAATTTGGTGCCGCCAGTGACGCCATACCCACGGGTAACAGGCCATATCGGCAATGGAATAGTCTCCGGCCAGGAATTCGCGACCCTTTAGTCTTTTGTTCAGTACGCCGTACAATCTGATGCACTCTTTGGTGTATCTCTCAACACCGTAGGTATCGGGTTTATCCATGCCCAGAAAATGATGTGCCTGACCAGCCATTGGCCCGAGTCCACCCATTTGCCACATCAACCATTCATACACTTGAGTTCTTGGCTCCAGCGCCTCCGGCAGGAAGCGCCCCGATTTTTCAGCGAGGTAAATCAGAATGGCACCGGATTCGAACACTGATAACGGCTTTGATCCACTCGCAGGGTTATGATCCACCAGGGCCGGGATTCGATTGTTGGGAGCAATGTCGAGAAAGGCAGGAGCAAATTGTTCGTCGTTTCCGATATTGATGGATTTTATGTCGTAGTCAGCTCCGATTTCTTCCAGCATAAGAAGTGGTTTGTAACCATTCGGAGTGGTCCAGAAATAGACATCATACATGGCTGAATTTTCCTGCTCGCATAACATTTTGGTCATATCAGGCTAACGAATAGTCTGATCGACGAAGCCCTCGCGTGGCCCAACACTTTCTATTGTGGTTGGAATACCGTCAGCATTATTAAACGCGAGAAAGTACATTCACCGGAAATTGAGGTTGTTGACCTGTCAGAACTCTGGCAACTTCGCTCGCGGCAGTTTCTCGGGCTGTCAGTATGGATTCTTCGGAGTAATACGCGGAGTGCGGAGTGACAATGACATTGGGTAAACTAAACAGCGGATTGTCGTCTGGAGTCCAGCGGGCTCTTTTCGCGGGCTCTTCTTCCGGATCATCAAGCGCGGCTGCAGCAAGTTGGCCACTTTTCAAGGCCCGATAGAGGGCTTTGTTGTCAATGGTGGGCCCACGTCCGGTATTGACGATGATACAGCCGGGTTTCATCGATTCAAATTCAGCATCAGATAAAAAATGATGCGTATCCGGTGTCATCGGGGCTTGCATCAACACATAGTCCGATCTGGCTAGCAGCTGTGCTTTTGTTACCAGTTCAACGCCGAGTTGTGCAGCGACATCTGTTGAAATATAAGGATCATAAGCAATCACGTTGACACCAAAAGCTTTGGCCCGAGTCGAGATTGCCTGTCCAATTTTTCCGAACGAGACAACCCCCATCGTGCGCCCGCGTATTCTGAAAATCGGTTTGCCTGATTGCCACTCCCAGACACCGCGGTGAGTTGCCGCATTGTAGTCAGGTAATTTACGTGCAAGCGATAACCACATCGCGATGGCGTGATCCGCCACTTCTTCAACACAATAATCGCGTACATTAGTCACTTGTATGCCTTTCTCGGTGGCGGCTTCCACGTCCACTATGTCAACACCAATCCCGTATCGAGCTATAACTTCGCATCGCTGCATTTTTGCAATAGTACTGGCACCAATTCGTGCATACTGATTGATCATGGCGGCACAGTCGGCAGCTGAGGAAAACAGCTGCTCTTCGCTTTTTGATTGCAAAGCGATGACCTCTGCACCAATTGGCTCAAGGATTTGGCGTTCAACATCGACATCACCAAAGTCGAAGTCGGTGATTACCACTTTTGGTTTGTCTTCGCGTTTCATTCCTTTTCCGGGCATAGTATCGCCAGTTACCCTTTTGCCAATGGGTATCTGGCTTGTTGGTTGGCAATGGAGTCTGTATCAGATATGATTTTGCTTGTAACACCTGCTTGAGATGAGCCAATCATGACCCTTGAGTGCATCAGATTCTTGCGATAGCTGATGCCTGAACACCACATCTGTGAACTGACAGTCGGCGGCATTTTCACAACGGGTCGCGCGGAAGAAAAATCAGTAATTTTACGCCTTCGCTTCGAACATATTGATCGAACCTGAATTTATCGAGCCTGGATTGATCGAGACTAGATTTATCGAGCTGGGCGCATACCCGCGAATTATAAGAGTGTTCCAAATACAATTGAAGAGCCAATTTCGCCACTAGTCATCCCGGTAAGGACAGCGGCCTGTCTTTTCCCGGGCAATTTTATGAAACACATACAGTAACAGAATGTCACCACTATGCTGAAAGAAAATATTCTGCAAGAATAGAGTATCACCGAAGCGAGAATCTGATGAAATTCTGCATCCAACTATCGGCAGACTACCCTGATAAATCTTACGGTGGTGATCGTGTCTACCGGGATATGCTGGATCAGGCAAGGCTGGCGGATCAGCTCGGGTTCGATTCTGTTTCAGTGACCGAGCATCATTTGATCAACTGTCTGATGATGCCAGCTCCCTTGCAATTTGCAGTTAAAATTGCAGCTTCAACACAGCGTGTCAAAATTCTTACCTCTGTGGTTGTACTACCACTACATGATATGCGCGTTTATGCTGGTGAAGTCATTGCGGCTGACATTTTTACCGACGGCCGGCTTTACCTGGGCGTTGGGCGCGGAGCATTCAAATACGAAATGGATCGCATGGGAGTATCTATGGATGAGACTCGCGCGATTTTCGACGAATCGTTGGAGGTGTTGCAGGCTTTACTGACAGAAGAGGAAGTGAGTTGGGATGGTAAGCATTATAAATTTGATCCGATAACGGTCATGCCTCGCCCCACCCGGCCTGGAGGGCCGCCTATGATGATGGCGGTACTCAACCCTGAAGGAATCTACTTGTGTACCAAACGTGGATTTCATATTCAAACGACTCCGTTATCCGGCAATCATCAGTTATTACACGATCAGGTCAATGCTTTTAATCGAGCAAAACAGGAGATGGGTAGTGAAGGAGAAAAATTGACCCTGTCCTTATCGCGAGTGGCACATTTAGCCACAGACCGGAAGGATCGGGCTCGAAAAATCAAGGCAGCGCATCACTACTATGGACGCTTTGATAACGTTTTTACGGGCCCCGGGCTTGTTGATAGAGGCGTGATTCGGGAACTATCCTGCGACACCCCAATTGAGGAGTTGGGGGAAAGTCTGATGGTGGGGACTTCAGAAGAAGTGATAGAAAAACTGGAACCTTATGCGGAGTTGGGCATCGATCGCCTGATCTTGAATATGAACTTTGGTCTTGATGCTCAAGAAACCCTTGATTCCATACAGTGTTTTGCCGAGGACGTTATGCCTCACTTTGCATAGAATGCCAGCCAGACACACTATCTTGAAATACTGCTTGGTTAGACTCACCGGGAATTTTTGATGACGACCGCTATTCAATGCGACTACACCGTGCAAGGTACGGGGCCTGTCTTGTTTCTTATTCACGGGATTGGTGCTGCCAGGAACACTTGGGAAAAAGCCCTGCCACTGCTGACCAAGCACTTCACCGTCATCACTTACGATCTTCGTGGGCATGGTACATCACCGATGTCGAATGGCGAGTTTGGCTTAACGGAGCTGGTAGCCGATCTGGAGTTTCTAAGAGCACAGCTTGATATAGACAAGGCACATTTCGCCGGTCATTCTCTCGGCGGCATGATCGGCCCGGCCTATGCACTTAAATATCCAAGCCGCGTGCTGTCTCTTGGCTTGTTATCAACCGCCGCCTTCAGAACACAAGACGACAGTGACAAAGTGTGGGCAGTGGTAAAGGCAATGGAAGATAAAGGCATCCCGAATGTGCTTCCCACGCTTTCCAATCGCTGGTTTACCGATGATTTTATCGCCAATCATCCCGAGATAGTAGAAAGACGTTTACAACAAGTGATTGGTACCGATGCTGAAGTTTTTCTGAATGTCTTTCGAATTTATGCCGGAACTGAAATGGCACCATGGCTACATAAGGTTCAGGCACCGTCACTGGTGCTGACGGGTGAAAATGATGGAGGCTGCAACCCTCGGCTAAATGTGGAAATTGACAAGGCGCTGCCCCATTCCGAGCTGGTGATTCTACCCGGCTATAAACATTCGTTAATGCTGGAGGCTGGAGATCTGGTGGCGAAAGAGATCGTGCGGTTTATTCGGGCACTGTGAACATTGATTTGATTCAGGACTAGTACAGGTAGAAACGTTGCTCTGTTCTCCCATGGCCCCTGCTACAATATATTCAGCATCAGCCCGGATATCCACAACAGTGCCAAAAAGGTCAACAGTATCAGCATTGCTGGCATTCCAAAATTGGCGTTGTGCCTTACTCTCACTGGCGCGGGATAAAACGTATATCGTACCTGCCGCGCTACGGTACAAAAGAATCATACTTTTTTATTTAGGCCGTGGAATGCGAGACCAAGGTTTTGCCTGATCTCAATTACGTGACCCAAATCACAATAATCCTATCCCGCTCGCAGAGTCGATGGTGCAAGTCGATAGTAAAAAGATAGTCGACTAAACACTGATCAATGAATTTTTTTAACTACGAAATCCGGCATCGTAAGTTTCAGTACAAAGTGCTTGGAATTACGCTTGCTCTGATGCTTGTCTTTGGCAAACATATTAAAACGTTTGAAGATGCGGTCGTCGGCGAAAGCTTTGCTGATGCAGAAGTTATCTCGGTTACTGTGCCGCAGGCGGCGAGTAGTGGTGTAGGCGCTAATATGACTTTTGCTACAGTTGAACTGGAATCAGGAGAGCGTGCTCGTATCTCGATTTCAGGATTGACTCCCAGCGCCGGTGAACAAATCAGAGTTAAAACTACAACCCATGAAAGTGGTAAAATAAAAGTATCCGCTACAGACCTGTTCTGATAGTACGCATATTATGTCCTACCAATTCGACAACGAAACAGTTGCAGAACGACTCTCGCAAAATCACTGGCAACTCAAACTGGTTGCCAATTGGAATATTGGCAACAATCCCAACGGTGGCTATTTGCTGGTTTGTCTATTGCGTGCAATGGCTGAGTTGGTCCCTGATACACCAGATGCTATTGCGGTGACTACTCATTACTTGCGCCCGGGTCTGGCTGATGCTGATGCCGGGATCAGGGCCAGCGTCATACGCACTGGCAGACGGACCTCAACAGTAACCGGTACATTGGAACAGGATGGGAAATCAAGGATCACCTGTACAGCGACATTTGGTAATCTTGAAGAAAACTTGGAACAAGCGAAAACAGATCGCAATCTGTCCATAGCTCCGCCGTCTTTGCCGCCGCCGCATCAGTGCACCACACGATCAGAGCTGGCCCAAGCGGTGGAATTGCCCATCATGGATCGTCTGGAGATTCGCGTCGACCCGCAATATTCAGTATCCGGTAATCATAAAGAGGCCATTATCACCGGTTGGGTTCGTTTCAAAGATGAACGGCCGGCAGATTCCCTTGCCCTGCCACTCTTTTGCGATGCTTTTCCACCTTCTGTGTTTACGCTCTACGGTCAGATTGGCTGGGTTCCTACCGTTGAGTTGTCTGTACATACTCGCAGACGACCTGCACCGGGTTGGATAAAAGGTGCTTTTAACGTGACTGATCTGGCAGGAAGTCTCTTTATTGAAGACGGTATTTTGTGGGATGAAAACGATGTGCTGGTTGCAAGGTCACGTCAGTTGCAAATGATTTTGAGTTAAAAAATCTATTACAGAATGTCGATTGCGACTCTGAAGCCGAGATTCCCTGTCGAGGTATCTGCTGGTAGTCCCTGGCGCGATGACGTTCGATAGCGCAAACAATAGGATTTATGGCAGAGGTAAGATCCACCCTTTGCTACAAAGCGATTCCCATTGAGTGGGCCTTTCGGATTTTTGACAGGCCTTGGGGAATGTCGATTGGTGAAACGATCAGCAACCCACTCCCAGACATTACCGGTCATATTAAACAAACCAAAGGCATTGCTGCTATACGCGGTGGCAGGTGCGGTGCCTGTAAAGCCGTCATCACTGGTGTTTGTAAGCGGGAATTCACCTTGCCAGATATTACAATGATGATCTCCATTTGCCAGTAATTCATCCCCCCAGGGAAATGGCTGAGAGGCAAGCCCTCCACGTGCTCCAAACTCCCATTCCGCTTCCGTTGGCAAGCGCGTACCTGACCAACGGCAGTACTGCAGGGCATCTTCACGACTGATATGTACCACCGGATGATCCTGTCTGCTATGGATTGAGGTATTACCGCCCTCAGGTGACTTCCAACAAGCTCCGGGTACATCACGCCACCAAGGCGCAAGGGTGGATGCCGGGTATTTTTCCGCACCCTCTATAAACAGGTGAAAAACGAAAGAGGAACCTGCCCTTTCGGCTGTGGTTTTATATCCTGTGGCATTCACGAATTGCCGAAATTGCAGATTCGAAATGGTCGCGGCGGCAAGCCTGAAGTGGTCAATCCACACCCGACGAACCGGCCCTTCCCCATCGTCGGGATGAGGGGGTTCCGTGCAGCCCATGTCAAACCAGTCGCCTCCAACGCAAACAGTGTCAACCCATCGTGATGTGTTATCGGGTTTGTCGTTGTTCGTTAGAGTTTTATCATTCGGGTGTTGCTTTGGCACATATACGCTTTCTCGGGTCGGAACACAGCATTTTGGTGAGAATTCAGTCGTCATTGAATAAAACAACCAAATGATTAAAATTAGTCATACTGATAGACCGGTGACCATTGTTCACCCCACGCATCTTTCCAGAACGATTGACGCATGGAATTTTGGATCGGGGTGCCACCGTTCCACAAATCAGCCTCTGCACGAACATGCTTTCGGAAGAACTCGGTCAGCATGGCGTTTAGCTCGGCTTCGATTCCAGCGTATTCAGGATTGCCTGCCAGGTTGTGGGTTTCAGATGGGTCATTTTCCACATCAAACAGCTCATCTGTTATGCCTTTGTTGCAAGGCCCGTCAAAACGTTTGAACAACGCCCACTTTTGAGTTCGGATAACACGCGTTTCTTCCTGCTCAGAGTAAACAGCATCATCCCACCAGTCCACGGCTGGCTTCCCCTTTAACACAGGCATCAGGTTGCGGCTGGGTAGCTGACAACCGCTGTCAGGTACACTAGTTCCGGTGTGAGAAAGAATGGTTGAATAGAGATCCATATTCGAAACCATCAGATTGGAAGTTTCAGCCTCTGGAACCACACCTTTTTGTCGAATAATCAGTGGAATTGAATGCGCCGCCCGGTGAAGGTTGGAGGGAAAACTGGCACCGCCATGCCCCCAGAAACCGTGCTGGCCAATCGACAGACCATGATCAGTTGTGAAAACCAGCAACGTATCTTCCTCGATACCATGGGAATCGAGTGACTTCATAATTTCACCTACACCATCATCAACCATCGATATTTGAGAGTAATAGTTTCGTAGCGTAGGCAAGTCGTTCGGTGCCCGCATCAGCATGGAAAAATCGAGGTCAGCAGTTGAGCCGGTCTGATTTATCAAAAAACCATCAACCGCCTTTTTCGTAATAGGCTCCCGAGGTACTGAATTCATCGGACACTCTGCATAACGCCGGGTGTGACGGTTTTCATCTGTTTCCTTGGTGGCAGGCCAATGTCCATACGGGGCTGGATAGGGTAAGAACAGAAAAAACGGCTTGGAAGATACCGTTTGAGCGCCGATATAGTCCAGGGCTTTTGAGGTAAAGAAATCTACCGAATGTCCCGGCTGTTGATACACAACACCGTTATCGAAAATGCGGTTACGATAAAAACTCCGAACATGCCCATCCTCGAGCGTAACCCAATGATCAAACCCTTCAGCCGGACTCGTAGGCTCACCAAGGTGATATTTTCCGATCAGCGCTGTGTCGTAACCATTGTTCTGTAAAAGACCCGGCAAGGTTTGCATGCCGTTCAATGCATGCCAACCGGCGGGCCATTCAGCCATGTTTCTGTCATCAATCCATGAGTGGATTCCATGTTGGGAGGGCAAAGTACCCGTTAACAGCGAAGCGCGGCAAGGTGAACAATAAGCATTAGGGCAGTAGGCGTTTTCAAACTTCATCCCCTGGCCTGCCAACCGATCCAGGTTAGGTGTATGAATTTCAGGGTTTCCATAACAACCCAAGGTTGATGCTTGTTGATTATCGGTAAAAATCAGTACAATATTTGGTTTGGTGGTCATGTGATTTTTTGGTTGAACAATGAAGTCCTAATTCGCGGAAGCCAGCTAACCATACAATCAGAAAAGCCTCCAACGACCCCGCCGACTTGCACGGCTGTCATAAACCCAGTTGATCGACACTGTTGTTCTGCCGATGACTGGCTCCAGTTTATCACCTGCGACCAGAAAGAAATTTTGTGTCTCTGCAGCCTCGAGATAGTATCGAAATTTACCGCTCGTTTCGTTTTCCCAGCAAGCTAACACATCTGAACTGCTCTCTTGTCTAAGACACACTATCTTATATCGAGTCTGAGCCTCTTGCGAACTCCATCGAAACTGAACTCGTTGATAGCAGGTTTGCCCTTTGCGCAAGGATACGCATTTGTTGGGTACGACACTCAGACTAACGCCATCTGATGAATGCGCAACGGTCATGTTGCCAATCAGAAAAACGCTCAACAATACGGGATTGA
>CALFCE010000173.1 GCA_937951215.1 uncultured Granulosicoccaceae bacterium | reverse complement strand
GATATCATGCAGTAGCGCCGCTGCGATTAACGCATCACCAGCCGATTCATTCTCTGCCAGCAGAGCGCATTGCAGCATATGCTCGGACATGGTCACTTGCTCGCCCAGGTAGGACTCGGCCCCACGGCGCTCGAAGATGTCAGCAATAAGCTCCACGATATTGTTGCTGTTGAGTTTGCCGGGATGCTGCTTATCAGGATCTTGCCTGGCTGCAGCCACGCTTGGCTCAGTGTCTGGAGTCGCGGATGAATTCATGTTTTTATCCGGAAATAGGGTGGGTGATTTGTCGTCTTGGGTCCAGCGTGGTCATTGTTGACAGCAAACCGTCCTTGTCGGCATAGCATCCCTGTAACCAGCGATTGCCTTCACCTGTGTAGCCGGTGCGTCCGTGCAGCACTCGTGTGTTGTCAACGATAAAGCAGGAGCCGGGTTGCAGTTTGAATTGCAACTGCATCGCCGGATCATCGGCAAGTTCCGAAAACCGTTGCAGTGCGGCGTAGTATAAAGTCATCTGATCATACGGTACGTCAGTGATCGCCGCAGTGGCTCGATTGTTAAACCGGATACCAACCAGTTCGCCATCGGGGGCTAACTCGATTACCGGTTTTCGGGCATGCAGGTAGGCACCGCTGTCACCGGTAAATTCAAATTGCGCGCAGTACTGCGAAAGTACCTTGAAGTACTCCGGCGAATCAGCACGCAGTCGATGTGCAATGCGGAAACCGTCCACCACAATCGAGTCACCACCCGCGCTTGAATTTTGCATGCAGTATAAAATTTGCAGGCTCGGTACCGGATCGCGATACGGATTGTCGGTGTGCGCCTGTAGCGCCAGCCCGGTGAAGGCAAGGTTAGTCGGATTGGTTGTCGTTTTAACATCAAACAACTTGCCGTAGTTGGTTTCCCGCACAAACCCGAACAGCCCAGCCACATCGAGTACGGCCCCATCGTGCTCTGGCCCGTTGTGCATCGTGGCAAATCCGTACCGATAAACGGCTGCAAGCCAGTGATGCAATCGGGATTGATCATTGCTGGCGTCCTGCCAGCTGATTTCGGAGACGACGGCGCTGTCTCGATCCCAACATTCAATGTGATTGTTCAACCATCCCGGCTCATTCCCTTCCGGCCGAGTGGGTTTTTGATCATAGCGATGCATCTGCAGCCATTCCGGCTCAAAGGGTATTGACCGGTCTTCACCGACAAACGCGATGTGAAGTTGGCCTTGATCGCTTAGCTGCACGCGCTGAATGCGCGTATTGATATCAAGCTCACTGGCCGTGATGAGTCGCTGGCCATTGTTCGGGTCGCGAGTGCTGCCATCGCTGGCATTGTCGCGTAACCAGATGGCATGGAAACGCGACTCAGAGCCATCGCTCCATTGGGTGAGGATGGCATTGCCATCATTGATTATTTTGCAGCTGCTAAGTTCTGATGCCATTGACACACTCCAAATGGCGGTGCGTGAGCACTATTCACTCGAGCCAGCACAGCTCGGCCGATTAACCCGCTTGAGCTTATCGGAATCAGGCGATCTCAAACAAGCCGGCTGCTCCCATACCGCCACCGATACACATGGTGACTACCACCCGTTTTGCACCACGGCGCTTGCCCTCGAGTAGTGCGTGCCCGGTCAGGCGTGACCCTGTCATGCCGTAGGGATGGCCGATCGAGATAGCGCCACCATTGACGTTGAACAGCTCCGGATCGATGCCCATCTCGTCGCGACAGTACAATGCCTGGCATGCAAACGCTTCATTCAGCTCCCAAAGATCAATGTCCGATACTTTAAGATTATGTTGTTTCAGCAATTTGGGTATGGCGTAGACCGGGCCAATGCCCATTTCCTCGGGTGCATTGCCGGCCACCGCGATGCCGCGATAGATACCGAGTGGGGAAAGGTTACGTTGTTCCGCGAGTTTGCTATCCATCAGTACGCAAGCTGAAGCCCCGTCAGAGAGCTGGCTGGCGTTACCGGCCGTGACGCTGCCGCCATCAATAACAGGCTTGAGGTCTTGCAGATTTTGCAGAGTCGTTTGAGGCCGGTTACCCTCGTCTTTTTCAAGTGTTGTCTGTTGCAGACTGATTTCACCGGTTTCCCGGTCCTTGACTGACATGGTGGTACTGATCGGTACGATCTCATCATCAAACAACCCTTCCTGTTGTGCTCTGGCGGTTCGTTGCTGAGAAGACAAGGCATAGGCATCCTGAGCCTCTCTGGAGATCTTGTATTGTTTGACCACATTTTCGGCTGTCTGCAACATCGGCATGTAGGCGTGCTGCGAAACCTTGGTCACGTTTTCATCCATTTCCTTTTGCACCCAGTCAAAATAGGGTGCTTGCACAGCCGAAATATTATCCTGTCCGCCGGCCACAGCGACCGCCATACCATCGACCATAATTTGTTTGGCCGCCATACCAATGGCCATCAAGCCACTCGAGCATTGCCGGTCGACTGTCTGCGCAGCTACCGTATCAGGTAAGCCCGCTGCCCATACCGCGTTTCTGGCGACGTTCATGCCGGCGGTACCGGCACACAACACCGAACCGATAACGCAGTCCTCGATTTCGCTCCCTTCGACACCAGCTCGTTCGACAGCGTGGCGAATCGCATGCCCCATCAGCGTGGGTGACTTGGTATTGTTCAATGACCCTCGAAAGGCTCTGCCAATCGGGGTTCTCGCAGTCGATACAATGACAGCTTCTTTCATGTCGTTAGCTTCTCCACTGTTGGCAGGGGTCTGTTATGGGGTTGGGTTATGGGGTTTTATTCAGGAGGTAATACGCCGGCATCGAGATCGGCAATACCAGTGGCACCGATTTGCGCCATGGTCTGGCTGATTTCGGCACTGAGGATATCGATGATGCGTTGCAGGCCATCAGCCCCCGCGGCACCGATGCCATACATATAAGGCCTGCCCAACATCACAAAGTCTGCACCACTCGCGAGGGCTTTCACAATAGACTCCCCGTTGCGTATGCCACTGTCAAACAGTAGTGGACAATCAGCGCCGACAGCTTGGCGTATCAGTGGCAGACGGGTAATGGCGGCTGGTGCGCTGTCGAGCTGGCGTCCACCATGATTGGATATATACACCGCATCCACGCCAAGATCCCGAGCCTGCATTGCATCATCAGCGTGCATGATACCTTTGATGATCAGCTGTCCTTTCCAATGATCTCTCAGTTGCTTTAAAAATTCCCAGGTGATCTTGCCGCGACCGTCTTCACGATTAAACGCGGTGTGTCCGCTTTCGGTGCGGAAGTTGGCCAATTCCGGGGTACCGCCGAGCAGCGTTCGGATAGACCACTCCGGGTGCAGGGCAAAATCCAGAAACTGACGGGGGCCGATTTTTAACGGTGCTTTGAAGCCGTTGCGCAAATCTCGCAGTCGCGGTGCAACCTGTGGAACATCGACCGTGAGGATCAATGTGGTATAGCCGGCGGTCGCCGCACGATCCACCAGTGACAAACCCAGATCGATCGACTGGCCGACATACAATTGGAACCAGGCGTTTTCTCCGGCTCGTTCCCAGGTCTCTTCAATACTGCTTGATGCGGCGGTGGACAAGCCAACCGGCATCCCGTTGCTGACAGCAGCGGCTGCCAGCATCGCATCAGCATCAGGCCATGTCAGGTTGCACATACCCATCGGGGCGATGCCAAAGGGTCGTTGCCACTGGGTGCCCAGAAATGAATGGCTGATATCGCGTTTGTCGACATTAACCAGTGCCCTTGGCTGCAGTTGCACGTCGTCCAGTGACTGTTGATTGCGTAACGCCGCTTGCTCGGCACCGGCCGCACCGTCGACATAGTCAAATATCAGTTTAGGCATTCGCCAGCGCGCGGCACGTCTTGCATCTTCAACCGAGTGCAGGCGTGCGCTCGATCCGAGTAACGGACCCGGCAACGGACCCAATAGTTGAGTAGGCATCTTGCCGATCAGGCTGGGGTGGACGGTGTGGAAATAAAGGCAAGCCAGGCCCGCACATGCCCCAGCATCTCTTCGCGGGAAACAACGCGATCCGGAGCTTCCTCATCGTAAGTGGCTTCTATCGCTACCGAATTGGCGCGGAAATCGACCACATGAGCGTTGCCTGAAAAGTCGCCCTCGAAACTCGGGTTCTCCAGCAGTGCAATGAGCTCCTCGGCTATGGATGGGGAGCCCTGTATATCGGTTTGCAGGTAAGTCGCAATGCGTTCGTCGTCGCCGCGAGCACAGGGTAAACCGTCTTGGTCGGTATAAAATTCCAGTTCTGATGACATAGTGTTCTCCGGCCCGGATAGCCTGTTGTCGGCAGCCTGCGCGGGGTACGTGTTTTTGATTAGGGTTGTTGGATTGCTATCAGGTTCCGTGTTCAGGACGGCTGTGTTCCAGGACTATTGATTGCGATTATATATCGGGAAAGCCGTGTTGATCCCGCCCCGTGATGTTGTATAACCCTGTATCTGGAAGCCCAGACCGGAAGGCCCTGACCAGGGTTGTTTTTTCGGGTTATTGCTGTTGTTGTAAGCATGAACAATGATATCAATCACTTCATCCTGACTCAGATTGTCCGGGAAAAAGCTTGAGAACTTGGACTTCCATTGCTGGCCGTCACGCACTTCGATATTGGCTGTGTAGACGCCCAGTTTATTGGGTTTGTCCTTGACCGATACAATTCTGGCATTGGCGGGGTCACGGCCACCGGGTCGCGAGTGGAAGCCGGTGGGCTTGCCTTTACGGTTGATCTCGCCCTCAAAGACATGCCAAAGGTTGATCTCGGGGTCGGTGTTTGACCAGTGTGGCAGCTGTTGCGAGGAGCTGGATGCCTGCGATTCACTGCGTTGCTGCGATGTGTTTCCCTGACTCGAGGATTGAGTGGTGTTGCCCGAGCGGGATTGGCCGGTCAGCGATTGCAGGTCAATGCCAAACTGCTCCAGATTCACGCCTAGCGCGACCAGGATAACGGCAATAACAGGGATGAATTTTCGGTATTTGTGCAAGATTGTCTCCGGCGTTGTCATTCTGTGCCGCGTTGGCGGCGACAATGAGTCGAACTCATCGCGAGCAGATCATAACTGATCCATCAGGTCTTGCGTTGCTCAGGTGGTTAAACAATGGTTTCGTGGCTGATTTTCAATGATTTAGCGGGCTGTAGAGCTTTTCGACATAGGCCTCAACGCTGCCTTGCCACAGAAAACGGGCCGCACTGGCGTTGTCACAAATCGCCTGGTAACGCAGCGGATGCTGCTCACGCAGAAGCAGCACCTCATCAAACCTGTCAAGCATTGCCTGTGCCTGCTCTTCAAAGGTCTTGCCACTAAACTGAAAACCAGTCGAATCGTCGACAACGGTGTCCTTGAGTCCACCGACAGCGTGTACCAGGCAGGGTTGTCCGCGACGCATCGCGAGCATCTGACTGATCCCGCAGGGTTCGAACGAACTCGGCATCAAAAAGAGATCGCCATTGTCATACAGGAGGTCAGCCATCGATTGTCCGAAGTGGTTCAGGAACAGAAAGTTTTTGTTGCGTACAGCGACCTTTGCAAGAAAGCGTTCATAGGCTGCATCACCAGATCCCAGCAAGATAAACACACCGCGGTTGCCGAGGGACGCCAGCAATCGATCCAGTGCGCTGGTGCCGTTTTCATCAAGGCTCGTGAACAAACGGGCTTTTTGTTCGGTCAAGCGTCCGATACTGGTGATCAGATGTAGCGGAGTGTCTCTGGATTGCCAGCTACGCAGGCGCTGGTCGGCGATGTAATCACAGGAAAGCAATACCTGGCCATCGGCAATCCATTGCTGCACCTGTTCCGACATTTGTTCCCGTATGCCGGCCCAGCTGGTCTGCTCAACGGGGTCGTTGGTATACTCGCAGCCATTCAGGATACCGAACAGCCGCTTGTTGTCATGCGCTTGTTGCAGATCCTTGTGCAGACCTTCTCCACCATAAAAACCATCCTCTTCCACCTTGCTTGGCCGTAAAATTTCTTCTGCATAGGAGGGCGAGACTGTGTGTACCCGGTCACTCAGCCGAATGGCAGCCGCCATCGGATTAACGCAGGACGGCCAGCGCGGATCGGAAATCAGGTTTTTGTCTACCTTCAGATCGGGATACCATGACGCAAGTGACGAATCAGTTGCACTGAGGGGTCTGATTCCCTGAATGGCCAGATTGTGAATACTGTAGACGCAGGGGATCTGTTTCAGCGCTGCAAATTTCGGATCGAACTCACGCAAAATCGCGACGAAAGCGGTATGCCAGTCATGCAAATGGAGTGCGTCAGCATCTCCGAACTGGCCACCGACAATAGCTTGCGCTGCTGCATGACAGAACAGCGCAAATTTGTTGGCATCGGAAGCAAATGGCGCATCGTTGGGGTCGTTGCAATAGATCTTGCCCTTGCCACAGACGCTGAACAGTTCGTGTTCCAGCACCCAGATGCTGACTCCGGGGGTGTGATCGTGCAACACCTCATAGACTTCCACCATTTCCAGCTTATCGGCAAAAGGTGTTTCCAGCAGTGTGACCTTCTGACTCCCGGGTAGTTGGTGGAATCGCCCGTATGAGGGCATCACTACCGATACCCGATGCCCGGATGCAGCCAATGAAGCAGGCACATCTCTGATGACGTCCCCAATTCCCCCGACTTTGCCACCGGGCAGGGTATCGTTTTCGGCAGCCAACATAATAATGTTCATAGGATTCGTCTTTACGGGCCAGTTCACAACTCTGCTAACTACTAGTATAGCGATTGCTGAAATCCCTGAGGCTGGCATTGTTTATGTTTGGACAGGACATCCATCCCGGAGTGGTTTGGTGGATGTTGTTTATGCCGGTAGCAGGCAGTTGGCAGCTATAATCTGGGTCAACTCGTTCGCTTACCAGATGATGGACCTTACATAATGGAACAGCCGCCAATGAAAGCCGCCTCGGATTTACTGCTGGATCAAGATAATCAGGAATGGGAAAGTCGATTACCAGCTCCTTTACAGGACGCTGAATCGTTGAAGTTGGAGATTAAAAGACACTTCAATCAAACACTGGGTCGGGAGTTTTCCGATACCACCGCCAATTACATCTATACAGCCCTGGCCATGACGGTTCGCGATCGATTGATGAATCGATGGCGCGAGACCCGTAACCAGCATCTGGCGCAGGACGTCAAGCGCACCTGTTATCTGTCACTTGAATTCCTGATAGGGCGTACCTTGTCCAATGCACTGCTTAATCTTGATCTGACCGATAATGTGCGTGAAGCCCTGCTGTCTCTGGGGCTGGAGCTGGAAGAAATCGCCGAGCTTGAACACGATGCAGGGCTTGGCAATGGCGGGTTGGGTCGTCTGGCTGCCTGCTTTCTGGATAGCTGTGCAACGCTGGGTCTGCCAGTCACCGGATATGGTATTCGTTACCAGTACGGGATGTTCCGGCAGCAGATTGAAAACGGTTACCAGCAAGAGATGCCGGATAATTGGCTGCGAGAAGGGCATGTCTGGGAGCTGGAGCGTCCGGAATTGGCGCAAATCATCAAATTTGGTGGACATACCCGCCGTGTCGACACCAGAAACGTTGCCGGTGGTCAGGGTGGCGGTGCCGGCAAGGCGCAGTGGGTACAGACCGAAAATGTTCTGGCGATTCCCTATGACGTGCCGATTCCCGGTTATAAAAACAATGTTGTCAACACCTTGAGGTTGTGGTCCGCAGCATCAACAGATGAATTCAATCTGCACGAATTTAACGAGGGCAGTTATACCGAAGCAGTATCAGCCAAGAACGAAGCTGAAAATATCACCATGGTCTTGTACCCCAACGATACCAGTGAGAACGGCAAGCAGCTGCGCTTGCGTCAGCAATATTTTCTGGTCTCGGCGAGCTTGCAGGATGCCATTCGGATCTGGCTAGACCGTCACGATGACTTTACCGATTTCAGTGCAAAACACTGCTTTCAGTTAAACGATACCCATCCCAGCCTGGCAGTGCCGGAGCTGATGCGCTTGTTGATCGATGAACACGACATGGTATGGGATGACGCGTGGGAAATTGTCACTTCATGTATGGCTTACACCAACCATACCTTGTTACCGGAAGCGCTGGAGCGATGGTCGGAAAAACTGATGGCGCGGTTGCTGCCGAGATTACTCGAAATCACGCACGAGATAGATCACCGTTTCAGGGCGCAATTACAGGCAAAGTGGCCTGAGGATACCGAGTTGCATCAACAATTGTCGGTGATCGAGCAAGGTCGTGATGGTCATGACAATATGGTTCGTATGGCACATCTGGCTATCGTTGGCAGTTTTTCTGTTAATGGTGTGGCCCAACTGCATTCCGACCTGCTGGTGCAGGGCATGTTCAACCGATTCAATGAAATGTGGCCGGACAAATTCAACAACAAAACCAATGGTGTGACGCAACGCAGGTGGCTTGCTCAATGTAACCCCGGCTTGCGTCATCTTCTGAACGATTCAATCGGTGAGGGTTGGGCTCGTAATCTTGAAGAGCTGGAAGCACTGGTGCCCTTGTCAGACGAAGCTGCTTTCCTCAACAAGTGGCAGTCGGTGAAACGTAACAACAAGCAACGCTTGGCGGAGCTGGTTGCGGAACGCTGCAATCTGGATTTAAACGTTGATGCGATCTTCGATGTTCAGGTTAAACGCATGCATGAATACAAACGGCAGTTGCTGAATGCATTGCACGCTGTTCATCTGTACCTGCAGATAAAAGAGGGCAAGGCTGACGACATGACTCCGCGCGCTATTATTATTGCCGGCAAGGCAGCTCCCGGTTATGAAATGGCCAAGGCGATCATCAAATTGATCAACAATGTCGCTGAAGTGATCAATTCGGATCCGCAGGCTCGCGGGCTACTCAATCTGGTGTTCATACCGGATTACAACGTGTCGGCCATGGAGGTGATTTGCCCCGGCGCTGATCTCTCATCGCAGATCTCTACCGCCGGAAAAGAAGCGTCCGGTACCGGCAATATGAAGTTTATGATGAACGGTGCCCTGACTATAGGAACACTCGACGGTGCCAACGTTGAAATCCGCGAAGCAGTAGGTGAAGAAAACTTCTTCCTTTTCGGGATGACCGAATCCGAAGTGCAGGCGCGTCGACAACACTATAACCCGTCCGCTGTCATCGCCGCCGACCCGCGGGTGGCAGCAATTTTCGATGCGTTTGATAGCGGAATGTTCAACCGGCGCGAGCCAGGTATCTTTGACATGGTACTTCAGGCTGCCCTCAGTCCGGAAGATCAGTGGATGACGGTTGCAGATTTGCCGTCATTTATCGATGCGCAAAGCCGGGTTGCAGCTGCGTTTAAAGATCAACGCAATTGGCAACGCATGAGTGTGTTGAACTCGGCTCATAGCGGTCGATTCTCGACAGACCGCACCATGCACGACTACAACCGTGATATCTGGCGCTTGACTCCCGTGGTGTCGCCGCTGCGCTCGGTTTAAGAGTGGCACTTGTTGGTCTTTTGAGGCTGCACAAATGTTCGTTTCGTATGCCGCATTTTGTTGCAGGAATGTAAAAACAGAACGCTAAATGCGGTACAAAAACACGTATAGTGCCGTATCCGGCACTTTAGTGTGCGGCAGGTTTGCAGCGATTGTCAGCTAACGCTATGATCCACCGCTGGAGTCGAAACCAGCCACATCAGACCAACATGAGCCAGAGATCATCCCGTCGAGCAGAGCTATCGCGGCTGCCCATTATGCACCTCGTTCGTCATTACCTGTTGTTCGTTTTCGTCGTGGTTTTCCTGCTGACCCTGGCGCGGGCAGCTTACAACCTGTGGCAGTTTGACAAGGTTGTCGAAGCCAACGTACTGATACCCTCGTTTCTGCAAGGTTTGCGGTTTGATCTGGCACTGATCGGCATGGTGTTGGCGGTTCCGGTTTTTGTCGTGCCGTTGTTGGGCATGTTTCGTGGCACACGTGCGCTGGGTCGTGCGTTTTCACTGGCCTGGCTGTTTCTGGGATTGATGTTGATTCTCGCGATGGAGTTGATCACTCCCTATTTTATGCAGGAGCAGGGCCTGCGCCCGGATATGGGTGTACTGACAGCGATAAAAGATCCAGTGCTGTTGCTTTCACAGCTTTGGTCCCGACATTTGATTCCGGCTGTTATCGGTTTGATCCTGATGGTGTTGATTCTTATCGCTTTCTGGAATCGACTCGAACCATCCCGGTTCCTGCGCTACCCGGTCAAGGCCATACCAGCCGTTTGTCTGTCGTTGCTCGGGCTGGCTTTGTGTGTGCTGGCCGTTCGCTCTTCTGTTGATTTGAACGCGCCCGGTATGGGCCCTCACACTTCGCTGATCTCCAAAGATGCGATGGTCAACGAGATAACGCTAAACAGTACCTACAAGAGCCTTTATTCTGTCTATAGCGGTGTGGCAACGGACAGCTGACCTCCATTCGCCTTTGCTGCGGTTTCTTGCCAGCCACGCAGCCAGCCACTCAATGCAGATTTGGGCAAGGTTTTGGGGCAGGATTTGTTCGGGCTTCCGGGTCAGGCAGCTTTTCCGGCGCGCACCTGTACCAGGTGAGCCGCAATCGACACTGCTATCTCAGCCGATGTCCGGCTGCCGATATCGAGCCCGATCGGTCCGACCAATCGCGCGATGTCATCATCTTCAAGACCCAAGGCCTGTAAGCGTTTTAATCGTTTCTGGTAGTTTTTCATCGAGCCCAAAGCCCCCACGTAAAATGCTTTTGAGGGCAGTGCTTCCATAATCGCCATATCGTCCAGATTGGGATCGTGCGTCAGAGCCAGTACCGCGCTGTTCGCATCTATTGCATGTTGCAGTACTGCATCATCGGGAGACAAATCAATCAGTGTTGTGCCAGTGACGTCCCATGCAGAGCGGAACTCCGGGCGTGGTTCGCATACGATGACATCAAAATCCAGTGCCAGAGCAAACTCAGCCGTGTATCGCGAGAGTTGGCCTGCACCGATGATCAATACACGCCA
Source organism: uncultured Granulosicoccaceae bacterium (assembly GCA_937951215.1). GTDB lineage: Bacteria > Pseudomonadota > Gammaproteobacteria > Granulosicoccales > Granulosicoccaceae > CALFCE01. The sequence goes on along the minus strand of CALFCE010000173.1, from coordinate 436 downwards.
ATCAGGTCCGAATATTTTTTTCAGAGTGTCACCGTTATAGTCAAACACTTCGTCGCTGGCAGCGGCTTGCAAGATCGACTGCCCGGTTGTCAGATTCACGGTGCGGCTGACACGTTCTCTTTTTTGCATCGCCGCTTGCAGATCGATCAGTGCGTCGGGCTCCGTTAATGATTCGAACACCAGCTCCAGCTGCCCACCACAAGACAGACCAAAGCGCTGTGCCTGCTCGTCGTCTATCTGGTGGGTCACAATACGATGCCCATCAGCTGTGTCCTTGGAGTCGGCGCTCGTCTGCTCAGATGAACGGGCAAGTTGCTCTGCCAGCTGTTTTTCGACGCAACCTCCTGACACTGAACCGACGAGGGTGCCATCACGGCGAACAACAGCCATGGACCCGACCGGCCGTGGAGACGAACCCCAGGTTTTGACTACTGTT
>CALFCE010000172.1 GCA_937951215.1 uncultured Granulosicoccaceae bacterium | reverse complement strand
CTGTTTTAGACGCTGCAGGCGGCCTCTCGGCCCTTTGTTGGGCCAATATCGCTCCCCGGTCATACTCGTCAGTCAGTCGATGAATGGACGTTGCCAGATGTTTCTGATCATCAATGATCTGCCACAGAATGGGGTCTCCCCCCCGATACTCGGGTAGCCAGGACGGATGCATATTGATTGCCCCATAGCGCAATTGAGGCAGGCCGGCTGAGGGGACAAAGGAGCACCGTGAGGTTATAACCAGATTGCATTCCCACTCGGTCAATGTGGAATGTAGTGTGTCTGAATCCTGTTTGTAAATATCGGCGTAGAGTAGACCCTGACTATCGCACAAGTGCTGCAAAGAGGCGTATTGGCGATTGCGTATCTTTGCGCGTAGCACGTTTTTCAGTTTGTTGTTGTTCAGTTTGCCAGCAGATTTTACGGGATGGTTGTTCCAGTTGATCACACCCACAGGCGTGCCCGGTAGTGTGGAGAAATACTCGGTAACAGGTCGCAAGCCAGAGGTTATCAGTGCGATCTTGGGTTGTGGAGAACCTGCCATATCAAACGATATCTTGCTGTTAATTGATAGTTATCTAGTCGCGTCATGTTAACTGCTGGAACGGCGGAGTAAACCGATGAACCTATCGCAATTGTCTTGAGTACAGAGTTGGCAGCGAGTAAATGAATACTGCAAACGGTGAACAGCTAATATCATGCCAGCAGAGATGCGTTTTGTCGGGTGCCGCAAAACCGGGGGACAGTTTACCTATTAATTGCAACTTGTCTTAATCGCAACATGGGCTGGTATGCCAATGGGCGGGTCAGTGATGCAGCGGGGCACTAATGCCGTTGCGAATTTGGTTTTTAATACTTCCATCAGACAGGCAAAGTGGCGTTTGCAATGAGATCGAGCCTCACGGTTGAACTGCCAAATCGACGTCATTCCAGTATGGCTTCGGCCTCTATTTCAACGGCATAAGGGCCGATCAGATGACTGACTTCGATCAATGTGTTGGCAGGTCGCAGTGAGCCAAAGAAACGCCCATGCACTCGTGAGACAACTTCCCAGTCGGGGTGATGAGTCAGGTAAATTCGAGTCCTGACAATGTCTTCCTGGCTGCCGCCAAGAGACGTGACAGCCGCGATTATTTTGTCGAGGATATAAACGGTTTGTGCTCTGATGTCCTGTTCACCGATAACGCGCTCTGTGCCATGGGTTGCCGTTGTGCCGCTGACAAGGATACGGTTTCCGATTCGCACCGCGCGACTGTAACCGCAAATGGGTTCGAATTCACTGGCTGAGCTGATACGCCATCGTGTTTGGTTTTCGTTAATCGCCTCTTTTTTAAATACCGGTGGCAGCGCATCCAGATGGTCGCTTAGATCACCCGATGCGGTCAGAAACGGAGGGCGTCTGTATTCCGAACCACAGTCCCCAGGTATTTCACCTAGAGTTTCAGCTTGTGCTGAGATGAGTGACATGTCATCGTCATCCAGCGTCAGCGTGAGTATTTCTCTATTCGAATTTCGATGTTCCTGTTCTGTGAGTCGAGCGCCAATAATTACTCCAGCCACGCTTTCCTGCTGCAGAACCCATCGACTGGCAACATTGGACACGGATACCCCGTGTTTTACAGCAATCCCGGACAGTGTTCTCATCAGTTCCTGAAAGGACTGCCACCCACCCACGGTCTTGATAAATCGGTGGTATTTCATTTTTGACCAGTCGCTTATTTGGTCAGGCTCTGGTTTATCAAGCCAGCGTTCGGATAAAAAACCGCCAGCCAGTGTCCCATAGGCCAGTAGTCCGATATCGTGAGCTCGACAAAGATCGCTCATATCGCTGAGGCCACGACGATCCAGTACGGACAGGCACACCTGATTGGTAAGAATTTCATGGCCGCAAGATAACAGCACCGCCAGATGATCTGTATCGAAATTGGTCAGGCCGATGTGTTTGATCAGGCCCTGTTGTTTCAGTGTCATCAAGTGGTCCATCACATCGATGTAACCGGGGTGCTCGAAGCTCCACCAGTGTAGCTGCAGTAAATCCAGTGAATCCATGCCGAGCCGTTCGAGGCGTTCCGAGATACCCCTATGCACATCGGCGAAACTGTGCTGATGCGGTTGCGGGCACCACTTGGTGTAGAGCTTTAGAGCCGGGTAGGCGCTATGATTTTGTTGCAGAAGGTTTTGGCGGGCGGTTGCCGCGATCAGTTCAGCGCTTCCATAGTGATCTGCCATGTCAAAACAGGTGAAGCCGCCGTTCACGTAGGCTTCGAGCTGTGTTGCGGCAGATTGGCGATCGAGTGTTTTCCCGCCTCGTTCCAGATCAGCAACCTGCCAAAGCCCGGTGATCAGCGGATTGTCCTGCAGGCCTAGCTGCGTGACTGCTTTCAAGGAGCCACAACTCCAGACCCGCGTACAGCTTCTACTTCAATCTCAACATGTGCACCGGGTACAGCCAGAGGAGGGCAGGTGGTTGTGTTGGCCGGGTAGGTGAAACCGATGCGGGACTTCAGGACAGTCGATACCGCCATGACATGTTCCGGATTTGGCACATAAACACGGGTGCGAACTATATCCGCAAGCGTGGCATTCGCTTCGTTGAGTGCGTTCTCGATAGTGTCGATGGCACAGTGGGTTTGAGCCTCTGGACCCTCGGCAAGCTCGCCACTCTTAAAGTCCATGCCCACGGTTCCAGAGACAAAGATTCTGTCATCGACAATAACTGCCCTGGCATAGCCGGCCATCTCCTCAAAAACGGAGCCACTAAATATGTGTTTTCGACCAGCCATGCCGTTTGACAATGATTATTTCAGACTGCGTTTACTCAGTTGTCGAGAGTCTCGAGTAACTTGGCAACTTCTTCAGTAGTGAAGTAGGCAGTTTCCACGTTCTCGTCACCATCCAGCTTCCACGTCATTTTGGGCGCTTGTACATCGCCGTTTGCGTCAAAGGTCAGGGCTCCTGTAGCGCCAACATAGCGTACGCTTTTGCCCGCAGCGAGCAGTTCTTTGGCTTTCTTGAAGCCTTCAGGTCCGGGATAGACTTCTTCACCATCTGCAGATGTAACCTTGCGAATATTGTCACGAATACTGGTACCGCTTATTTCATCTGACGCTTCCATCGCAAGCAAAACGACAGCAACTGCATCGTAGACCGAGTGCAAGCCCGGGCCATTAGGTGGGCTGTCGAATTTGGCTTGAAACATCTCGTTGAAACTATCTACCGAGGGAAGGCGTGGTTGGGCGCTATCGTAACCCTGAAGATTTTGCAGGTATTTTGTTCCGACCGCTTCGAAGAAATCAGACGATCTAAGTGAATTGTTAACGATGAGATTGTCGGTACCGCCCAGTGCCAACCACTCACGAGTGATAGTTGCACCATCCACGGGAAACGCCACTAAAAAGAGGGAGTCAGGGTTGCCCTCAAGCGCTTTTGTCACTTCGGCGCGATAGC
>CALFCE010000171.1 GCA_937951215.1 uncultured Granulosicoccaceae bacterium | reverse complement strand
GTACATTGTCGCGGATCCAGCGTGCAGTGCGGGCGGATGCCAAGGGGCCTACACCGACCAGAATATAGACCTGTTCATCAAGCCCGAGGTCCCGTACCTTGTTCATGTATGAGCGCAGAAGTTCGATGTCGAAGCAGTACTGGGTTTGCACAAATTGAGCACCTGCAGCGATTTTTTTTGCCAGCCTTTGGGGGCGCCAATCCAACGGCGGAGCAAACGGATTGGCGGCCGCTCCCAAAAACACCTTGGGGGCTGCGTCTATAATGCGTCCGCTTTGAAAGCAGGATTCATCGCGTAGCGTGCGGGCAAGCTGCAACAGCGACATGCAATCGAGATCAAACACCGGTTTGGATTGAGGGTGATCACCGGTTTCCACGCCATCACCGGACAGGCAAAGCATATTGCAGACTCCCATTGCAGCCCCACCCAGAATATCTCCCTGTATGGCAATGCGATTGCGGTCACGACAGGATATTTGCATGATCAAGGCATATCCCAGTCTGGTCAGCAGGGCGCAGACTGCCATGCTGCTCATGTGACAGTGGGCTCCACTGCCGTCTGTGGCGTTGATGGCATCAACATAGCCATCGAATATTCTGGCCCGTTTATAAACCTCATCGGGGTCGGCTGAATCCGGTGGCGCCAGCTCAGTGGTGACTGCAAACCCACCAGCCCGTAGCACTCGTTCCAGGCGCCCGGGCGATGTGTGTTCAGGCAAGATCGGAAGTGGATACCCGGGGACCGGCTCGTCTGCAAACTTCATCGGTCAGCAGCTTCCTGATCAGCAGTTGCGTCCGCCGTGCGCTCCCTGACCACACGCAGCCAGGATGAGCTGCCTTTGAGTGAGTGGTCCACCGGAAATTGCACGATCGACACCGTTTCGCCGCTCATTCTTGTCGCGCCGTCAACAGCTTCCACCCAGACGCAGCGCATCCGGGAATTGATTTCACAGCTGCCATCTTCGCGCACTCCACCACAGGGGCCGTTGCGCAAGGTTTTGGGGCAATTCATCGGGCAGGACATGCCGGTTGAGCTCAGCGCGCATTGGCCGCACATCTGGCAATCGAACAGGAAGCCCTTAACGATATGCTCGATAGTTGCAACGGGTTTTTCTACTCGCTCATAGCCAATGCGACGCCAGAGAGGAGCAAGCTTTACCAGCAACTGTTCGAAACGGTTATAGAAGCGTTGCAGTATTCCCGCATGTCTGACCGACCACAGCCTGACACGGTACACTAGGATTCCTTCACGTCTTCAAGCAGTCCTTTGGCTTTGGTCAATGCTTCCAGCAAACTATCGTCAAATTCTTTTTCCAGCTTGTTTGCTGCAGATTGTGCTGCGGCTTCCAACTCTCCCTCGCAATCAACCTGCTTCCGTTCCCAATCGGCCATGTAAGCGTCAGAGGTGCCTGCACCTGCACGCATGGCTGCCCGGTCTATTGCCACCTGAAACCGATCACTGAGCATGATTTTGGATGACTTGCGTCCGGCTTTGGCGATGACTTGTGAAGGGATGTCACGCCAGTAAATAGTTATCAGTTTTGCCATAAGTGAAATTACCTCGAGAGCTGGGTGCATTTACCCAGTGTGTGCCTCGATTTTAATGTCCCGAAATGATTGGGTCAGAGGAGCCAGTCCGGTATGCACATGCTCAAAATTCAGCCCGAGTTTTTCTGCGGCAGCCCGCGCCTTGTCAAGCAATGATGAATCCTGTTGCTGCGACAGGTAAACGAGTTTTTTGTAGTTACCAAAATACATGTCTGCCAACTCCGGGTGTTTTTCGATTCCAAGATCTCTGAGAATAAGCCTGTCGAAGTTGGCGGCCAGGTAGTCGGTGAGATAAAACGTACCGATTTCATCCTCTGCCAGTTCTGCAAACTGGTCAAGACCACTGAAGAACGAGTAACAATGAGCGCCGGGCAAACGTTCAACGCCTTCAGCTTCCAGCAGGTGATCAAGCTTTCCACCAGAGCCGCAATCACCGTAGCCAATCAGAATACTTTGGTAATCGTTTTTGTGCTCGTGAATTTTTTGTTCGATAGCGGGTGCTATTTTTTCAGGAGTGTTGTGCCATTCGGCTGGAAGGCAAGTGACGTCAACATGCGACCAGCTATTGGCCTTCAGTACAGCAACTATTTCATGTGCAAGCGCACCACAAGCGATGATCAAGGTTGTCTTCATAGCGCATACACCTTCGTTTCTACGCCTTGTCGGGGTTACCGATCACTTGCCCCGATCATCGGCCCCCAATAATTGACACCTGCGATCTCGATGCCCTTGGTCAGGGGCTGGGGTCAGGGGCCAGGGTCAGTAGCTGGGGTCAGTAGCCGCGCCTTAGCTGGCTGCACGGCGTTCCTGAATCAGAGACTTGGCTGTTTCAACGGCCACCGCAGCATCGCGACAGTAGGCATCCGCGCCGACAGCCTCCCCGAATTCTTCATTGAGGGGAGCACCACCTACCAGCACGATCAAATCATTTCGCAAGCCTTGTTCTTTCAGTGTATCGATCACTACTTTCATATAAGGCATTGTTGTGGTGAGTAGAGCGGACATACCAAGAATGTCGGGCTGATGTTCTTCCAATGCTGCAAGATAATCTTCCACCGGATTATTAATGCCTATGTCAAACACTTCGAAGCCGGCACCTTCGAGCATCATGCCCACCAGATTTTTTCCGATGTCATGGATATCACCTTTGACGGTTCCGATCACAACCTTGCCAATCGGGGGGGCGCCGGTTTCGGCCAGCAAAGGTCGCAGTATTGCCATACCACCTTTCATGGCATTGGCAGCCATCAGTACTTCTGGCACAAACAAAATACCATCCCGAAAATCGATACCAACGATTCTCATTCCCTCAACCAGGGCATCATTCAGTATTTTGTCCGCACCCCAACCGCGCTCCAGGAATATGTTGGTAGCTTCCTCGATTTCCTCTTTCAGGCCGTTGTAAAGATCGTCGTGTACCTGCTCAACCAGCTCTTCATCGTTGAGTTCTGACAGGATGATCTCTTCTTCATCGTCATATTCTTCTTCAGACATATTCTCAAGTCTCTTCGAGGCATCGCCTTTCGCGTATTAGACGCCAGCAGTGATGCCTAACGATAGCCTGTGGATTGGCCAGTGACGACGCCGTAAGGCTGATTTACGACACTCTCGTGGCCAAAGCGCTATGCAGCGCGATTGGTAAAGGTTCCTGTCAAGCTCCTATCAACATTAGTGCCGAAACCAGTGCCGAAACCGCGGAATATAAAAGAATTCGAGTGATTTAGTGTTTTGGAGCCTGGATTGGCGTGCCCGTGTGATTAGCTGCCCGGGTGCCTGGCCCCGGCTTCCTGGCCCCTAGCTGCCGGTGAGCTCTGGAGGCCTCTTGTTAAGAAACGCATCAACCCCTTCTTTGAAATCACTGGTCTGGCTGGCCGCATTCTGGAAGTCACGTTCCAGATCCAATTGACTATCCAGGCTGTTTTGCCAACTCATGCGCAATAATTTTTTCATGTAGGCAAGCCCTGTTGTCGGGGCGGTTGAAAAATGGGTGGCCAGGGCATCAACTTCAGCTGTCAGATTTTCGTCATCTACACAGCGCCAGATCATCCCCCATTGCTCAGCTTGTTCTGCGCTGATTTTCTCTCCCAGCATCGCCAGCGCCATTGCTCTGGGTCCACCGACAACACGTGGTAATGACCATGTGCCACCTGCATCCGGAACCAGGCCTAAGCGGCAAAACGCTTGCACGAAGCTGGCGGATCGGGCAGCGACAACGATATCGCAAGCCAACGCAATATTGGCCCCTGCGCCAGCAGCAACGCCATTGACTGCAGCGATAACAGGCATATCCAGATTGACCAGAGTTTGCACCAGCGGATTGTAATTTTCTGCGACGGTATCTCCCAGAGCACCAAAGTCAAGATCGCCCAGATCCTGCCCGGCGCAAAAGCCGCGACCGGCGCCGGTGATGACCAGGCAGCGGACACCACTGGTCGTCTGTACCTGCATCAGTGCATCGCGTATTTCAGCATGCATCTCATCGGTAAAGCTATTGAGTTTGTCCGGTCTGTTGAAAATCAGGCGAGCAACTCCGTTGTCGCTCAATTCAAAGTGTATGTTTTTGAAGTCAGTCATATCAGCTCCCGGACAGAAATCATGGTCAGTCGAAGAGGACAGTGTAGGTGATAGCCGGCAGAGAGGTAAACTATTGCAGAATGTGGCGGGGCCGCCGGCTGCCTGTAAGCCAGCGGGAAGCGCACTGCAGTGCCTGTTGGCAGCTCAGCTCGCGCCGATGTGGTTTGTGCTGCGAGATTCTGGCAGTGAAGTGTATCAACTGCCAAAAGGGAAGTGGTTCAGGTCGAGTGAGTTTTGGCAGATCGAAACAGGCTGGCCGTCAGCACCAGCAAAAATGCCCCGACCAGAGCACGCATCAGATAATCCAGCGAGGAGACGTCAACAAAGGGAGCGGTACCCAGAATCACCGGCATGAACGCACCGATGGAGGCACCCATAACCCCCAGCAGAATATTCATGATAAATCCCGAGCGCTTGGCGCGTAGAAAAACTGCTGAAATACCACCGAAGGTGACACCGATAAGCAGCATTAAAACAACGTTTGCCATTGGCATACCGATTTCCTCTGTTGTGTTCAGCAAAAGTCATCTCGCTGTCCAGTTATGGCGTTGAACCCAGCCAGCCTCATACTACCAGCTTCATACTATTTGACCCTTTACTCAAATCAAAATATCAAAGGTGTCGAATCAGTCACAATGACAATCTCACTTGTCTATTGAGTTAACTCGGATTCAATAATCCGGGCTAGCCCAAGGGGCGGTCAGAGCTGAGCAATTTGTGCACTTCGTTGACAGCCAATGACAACATGGCAAAGTCCATGGAGCTACTGGCTTTCATGTCAAATACCAGATCACGGTATTTGCTTACCGCAGATTCATTGTTATCCGCCCAGGCTTGAACTGATTTGCGTGGATCCGGGTCGGCGGCTGTCGTTCGAAGGACCTCAGCGCAGAGATACCGGTGCTGATAATGCAGGTCACTGCGCAGTTCGGATTTAGCCAGTGTGTGCCAGTGAGTGCGGACATCGAGCTGTGCAATTTCATCACGCAGCCATTGCAGATCGAGAAACGTTCCGAGGTCATAGTACACGGAAGCTACGGTATCGGTCTCACTGTTCAGAGACTTCGCGATTTCAACTATGTCCAATGCAGATGAAAGTGGCACGACTTGCGCGACTGACTGTGCGACCGAGCTGGAAACACCTGAATTCACAAAATAATCGCAACGTTCATTCAATGTCGTTCGATTTCCGCTCGCCAGACATTCAGGCATTGAAGCGATCAATTCTGAAACTCCCGGTTGGAAATAGGCGATCAGGTCTTCAATGGATTGAGACTCCCGACGTGACCGCAGCATCCAGTGAATTGATCTTTCCACCAACCCCCGCACCAACACATGCATGCTGGTTTGTATATCGGCTGGAACGGTGTTGTCGAGTGCTTCAATGCTTGACCAAACGCGGGGCATTTCAAAAATGGCGCAGACAGCCACGAATGAGCGGGCGACATCCGCCGGACTTGCCCCGATTTCTTCCTGCATCCGTGACACGAAGGTCGGACCCATCCGATTAACCAGCTCGTTGGTAACGCTGGTTGCTATGATCTCTCTGCGTAATCTGTGGGTTTGAATTTGCGACCTGAATTGTTTGCCCAGACGCGCAGGGAAGTAGTCAATCAACACCTTTTCAAGGTAGGCCTCCTCTGGCAGTGCAGAGTCGAGTAGCCAATCGTACAGCGTCATTTTGCTGTAAGAGACCAGCACAGCTATTTCCGGTGCCAGCAAGCCTGTTTCGTTTGCCATTCTGTCCGCAATTGCTTCAACGCTGGGCAAGTACTCGATGTCCCGATCCAGTAGTTGTGCACTCTCCAGTGACGTCATGAATCGCGCATGTTCGCTCAGAGCGCTTGCAGCATCTGCCGAGGTCAGGCTGATACACTGTGTTTGCAAATAGTTGTCACGCAATACCAGTTGGCCAACTTCAGAGGTCATTTCAGCGAGTAGTTGGTCGCGTTGTTTGGTGGTCATGTCGCCATTTTTTTCAATGCTGTTCAGCAGGATCTTGATGTTGACCTCATGATCCGAGCAGTCAACACCTGCTGAGTTGTCGATGGCGTCGGTGTAGATTTTTCCACCCTGGCGTGAAAACTCGATTCTACCAAGCTGTGTACAACCCAGATTGCCACCCTCGCCAACTACCCGACAACGCAAATCACCGCCATTTACGCGGAGTGAATCGTTGGCTCGATCACTGACGTCGCTGTGAGTTTCGGTGGCAGACTTTATGTAGGTCCCGATGCCACCGTTCCACAACAAGTCTACTTTCGCCATCAATAACTGGTGAATAAGTTCATCAGGTGTGTAGTCACGATGCTCGATATCCAGCGCCTTGCAGGCGTCAGCTGATGGCTGGATTTTTTTGCTGGAGCGCGAATAGATTCCGCCACCGGTCGAGATCAGTGACTCGTCGTAATCTTTCCAGTTGGATCTGGGTAGATTGAATAAACGCTGACGTTCATTAAAACTCTGTTCGGCGTCCGGATTAGGGTCGATAAAGATATGCTGATGGTTAAATGCTGCCAGCAGATTGATTTCTTTGGAGAGCAACATTCCGTTACCAAATACGTCACCGGCCATATCACCAATACCCACAACACTAAACGCGCTTGTTTGGGTGTTGGTCCCCAGTTCCCGAAAATGGCGCTTCACCGATTCCCAGGCACCTTTTGCGGTGATACCCATTTTTTTATGGTCGTAACCTACAGAACCCCCCGAGGCAAAAGCATCACCGAGCCAGTAACCATAGGATTGTGCAACTTCGTTGGCGTGATCCGAAAACGTGGCCGTTCCCTTGTCCGCAGCCACCAC